>VGXJ01000007.1 GCA_016873375.1 Phycisphaerae bacterium | reverse complement strand
GGCCGTCACCGGCTGCATACAGCGCCACCGAGAACATGGGACAACACGACGCCGGATGCAGGGCTGAGCAACGGTCAAGGAGCCAAGAAGCGTGAGGTGTGCACCCCAAGACGCGGGATCGGTCGAGGTCGCGCGGGCGATGCACCGCATGTTCCGCGCCGCCGTTCGCCCAACGCACTGCATGTGCCGCGCCAGCGATCGCCCCCGCCATGCGAGCCGGCTCAGACGTCGAGGTTCTTGACCTCGAGGGCGTGCTTTTCGATGTAGGCACGGCGCTGCTCGACATCCTCGCCCATGAGCACATGGAAGAGTCGGTCGCACTCGGCGGCGGCCTCCATGCTCACGCGGAGGAGCGTGCGGCGCGCAGGGTCCATCGTGGTCTCCCAAAGCTGCACGGCTTCCATCTCGCCCAGCCCCTTGAAGCGCTGGACCTCGATGCCGCGGCGACCGACATCGTGCAGCGTGTGCAGGATGCCCGGGATGTTCGCGACCTCGACGAGCTCGTCCTTCGAGGGATCGGACTTGGTGTTCGCGCGGCCGCCACCGACGGCTTGCTTGGGCTCGCCATCGCCATCCTCCTCGGCGTCGGCGGCCGGCACGGCGTCGTCGGTCTTGGCCTTGGCGCCCTTTTCGGCGCGGAGCAGCCAGCCGTATCGCGTGGACAGCTTTTCGCCGGTCACGCTCTCTTCCTGCACCAGTCCGAAGTCGGCGATGTCCAGGCCCGACTGCGCGAGTTGGCCGAAGAGACGCTCGAGTTCGGAGTTCTCATGAAGTTCGCGCATGCTCTCGGCCGGCAGGCTGCGTTCCGCGGCCACGCGAGCGGCATCGGCCTCGGTCCAGCAAAGCGCATCGCCGCCGCCCCAGCTCACGAGGTACCTCGGCAGGCGGCCTTGGCCCGTCGGGTCGTTGGCGCGCTCGGCCAGCAGCCGCGTGAAGACGATGCCGCGGCGCTTGCTCACCGTGACGAGCTCATCGAGTCGGTGCAGCTGGCGCAGCACGCGCTGCAGCGCATCGCCGTCGATGGTGCGCTCGATCGAACCATCGGCGCCGCGCACGACGAGCACCGCACGCTTGAGCGCAAGGCTCGCGAGCGTGTCGCTCATCTGCTTGTCGTTGAGCACATACTGCCCGGTCTTGCCGCGGCTGACGCGGTAGAGCGGCGGCTGCGCGATGTAGATGCGGCCCTGACGGACGAGTTCCTGCATCTGCCGGAAGAAGAACGTGAGCAGCAGCGTGCGGATGTGGCTGCCGTCGACGTCGGCGTCGGTCATGATGATGATGCGTCCGTAGCGGAGCTTGGCCGGGTCGAGTTCATCGGCGATGCCGCACTGCAGTGCCTGGATGAGGGTCTGGATCTCCTCGAAGGCAAGCACCTTGTCGAGGCGGCAGCGTTCGACATTGAGCAGCTTGCCCCGCAAGGGCAGGATCGCCTGGTGGACATGGTCGCGGCCGCCCTTGGCGCTGCCGCCTGCGCTGTCGCCTTCGACGATGAAGATCTCGGTGCGCTCGACATCATTGCTCGAGCAGTCGGCGAGCTTCTGGGGCAGTGCGTTGTCGCCAAGGGCGCTCTTGCGGCGAATGAGGTCGCGCGCACGGCGGGCGGCCTCGCGTGCCTCAGCGGCAAGCACGGCGCGTTGGCAGATCTTCTTGGCTTCGGCGGGATTGCGGTCGAGCCACGCGGCGAGTTCCTCGCCCACGGCCTGGCTGACGAAGCCCTCGATCTCCTCGTTCAGGAGCTTTTCCTTCGTCTGGTTGTTGAACTGCGGGTTCGGGAGCTTGACGCTGATCACGGCGGCCAGGCCCTCGCGCAGGTCGTCGCCGGTGGGCACCAGGTCCTTGATCAGGCCCTTCTCGCGCGCGTAGCCGTTGATGACGCGCGTGAGCGCCGTCTTGAAGCCCACCACATGCGTACCGCCGTCGGGGTTGCGGATGTTGTTGCCGAAGGCGAGCAGGTTCTCGTTGGTGCCGTCGGTGTACTGGAGCGCGATGTCCGCACGCAGGCCACGGGCATCATCCGTGCGCGTGATGCCGATGCAGCTCGACACCGTGGTGCGGCCGGAGTTCAGGAACTGCACATAGGCGCGGATCCCGTCCTGGTCATGGAAGACGACATCGCGCACGCGGCCAGAGGCATCGACGCGCTCGTCGACAAGTCGGATCTTCACGCCGGGGTTGAGGTACGCGAGCTCGCGCAGACGGAACTCCAGCGTTTCGAAGCGGAAGTTCGTGTCGGGGAAGACCTGCGTGTCCGGCAGGAAGCGGATGGTGGTGCCGCGCTCGGCAGCCGGTAGGTCGGCGCGCACCCTGTGCAGGGGGTGCGTGACCTTGCCGCGCTCGAAGCCGATGCTCCACTGCACGCCGGCCTTGCGGACGATGACCTCGGTCCACTCGCTGAGGGCGTTCACGCACTTGACCCCGACGCCGTGGAGGCCGCCGGAGACCTTGTACGCGTTGTTGTCGAACTTGCCGCCGGCGTGCACTTCGGTCAGGATCACCTCGACCGCGGGGCGGCCGTTGATCTTGGGATTCTCGTGCTTCATCGGATCGACCGGCATGCCGCGGCCGTCATCCGAGACCGTGCAGCTGCCATCGACACCGATGCGAACATCGACCGCGGTGGCGAAGCCGGCCATGGCTTCGTCGATGGCGTTGTCCACGCACTCATAGACCAGGTGGTGAAGGGCGTTCAGCCCCGTGCCGCCGACGTACATCCCGGGGCGCTTGCGGATCGCCTCGAGCCCCTCGAGGACCTGGATTTCCTCGCTGGTGTACTTCTCCGGTGCGGCCGTGGTGGGATCGGTTGGGGTGGTCTGCTCGGTCATGGACCCTGCGCCTTGGGGGCTCGATTGGGGGGTGAAATGCACCCCGCCGGGGAGCCCCGAAAGTGTACCGGGAAGGGGGGTGCCGGGCATCATCGCCGCGGTCGTGCCGAGGCCGAGAATCCCGGCGCAAAGTCGGTGTTCGGCGGTGCGTTTGCCTGAGCTAATCTCTGCAGGCTCCAGCTCGTCATGGACGATGAGAACAGGCTACGACACGGAGGTCTGGTCATGGATCGAGAGCAGCACAAGGGGATCGAAGGGCACAACCATGCAGGCGATGCCTGTGGGGCGAGCGAGCTGCTCGCGCTCGATGGATCGCTGCCTCGTTACGACCTGGTGGCCGATGGCGCGGCGTCGACCCTGGCGCGACGGTCGATCCTGTTGATGGGCATGGGCCTCTTGGCAGCCTGCACCACAGCGCCCACGACCTCAAGCACCTTCCTCGTGCCCGAACCCATCTGGCCTGATCCGGCTCGGCCCAGCGGCCCCGCTCCGCGCGTGGCGTCGGAGCCCGCCGCAGCAGGATCGACCTCGACCAACGTCGCTCCTGACAAGAATGCCAAGGCCATCGATGGCGTCATCCCTCGCGCCCGTTGGGCCCGCGGCACGCCTGACACCAAGGATCTCAACAAGATGATCGTGCCCATCAAGTGGATCACGATCCATCACGATGGACTCGATTCGCCGATGACGGAGACCAGCATGGATGCCTCGGCTGCGCGCATCGAGTGGATCCGTTGCGGCCACCGAGGCAGGGGATTCAGTGACATCGGCTACCACTACATCATCGACCGCGAAGGCCGCGTCTGGGAAGGACGCAACATGCGCTGGCAGGGCGCGCATGTCTCCAAGCGCAACGAACAGAACATCGGCATCCTGGTGATGGGCAACTTCGACATCCAGAAGCCATCGTCGCGCCAGCTCGATGGACTGCGGGCACATGTCAGCACCTTGCAGGTCCGGCACAATGTCCTGTCGGGGCGCGTGCTGACCCACCGCGAATGGTCCGGCGCCCGGACCGCGTGCCCCGGGAAGAGCCTGCAGACTGCAGTCAACGAAACGCGCCGCAAGAACGCCTGGCGGCGCTGATCATTGCCCCAGCACAGCGCCCGATCGCACGGATCCGGCGGTGGCGCGACCATCCAGCGCCGGTCGTGGGGACTCACTCCTGCCCACGGTCGCTTGAGGGACCCGTTGGCGATTCGTCCGGAAGCCCCGCAGCCCGGCGAAGCCCTCGCTCGGCACGGTCATCATCCTTCTTCAGCAGCGATTCAAGTTGATCGTCGCCGCGCTCCTGCCGTTGCACGAGCTTCCACGCGAGCCACGCGACGGCAAGCATGCTGAGCGACATCAGGAGCAGCGACCAGATCATCGGTTGGCCTCGTGGAACCAGGGGCGGACAGAACGATAGGCCGTGCGGAAGCGCTCGATGGCGACGGGCTCGCCCGTAGGCGTGCACTCGTCCTGTTCGCGAAGGTGCCGCGTGGCGTGCGCGGCATCCTGCCAGCACCCGGTGCCAATGCCGGCGAGCAGCGCAGCACCGTAGGCGCCGCCGTCGGTGACCTGCACGGTGCTCGTGCGCACCGCGAAGGCATCGGTCAGGAGCTGTCGCCACCACGCACTGCGAGCGCCGCCTCCCGAGAGTCGGATCGAACGCGGCGTGAGCCCGATCGCACGCATGGCATCCAGGCCATCGACGAGACCCATGGTGATGCCCTCGAGGACCGCCCGGATCAGGTGCGCGCGCGTGTGCGCCGGCGTGAGCCCGAGGAACGCCCCGCGCGCGTGGGGATCGGCGTGGGGTGAGCGCTCGCCGGTCAGGTAGGGCAGGAAGATCAAGCCGTCGCAGCCAGCCGGTGCAGCCGCAGCGAGCTCGATCATGAGTGGATAGGCATCGACGCCGGCGCTCAGCGCAGCCTCGGCAAGATCCGGCGTCAGGGTGCGCCTGGCCCACTGCAGGCTCCCACCTGCACTGAGCATCACGCCCATCAGGTGCCAGCGACCGGGCATCGCGTGGCAGAACGCATGGAGGTTTCCATCGGGGCTTGCGCGCCAACGATCGCCCGCGGCGAAGACCACGCCGCTCGTGCCGATCGTGCAGCTCACCTGGCCATCATCGATGATGCCCGTGCCAAGGGCCTGTGCAGCCTGATCGCCGGCACCAGCCACGATCGGCAGGCCGGCGGGAAGCCCGGTGGCCGCTGCCGCCGACGCACCCAGCGGTGCGCATACCTCGTGCGATTCGTGCAGCGTGCCGAGTCGATCCATGGGCAGCTTGAGATCGCGGCACATGGATTCGCTCCAGCGTCGATTCGCACAGTCGAGCAGGAGCATGCCGCTTGCGTCGCTCATGTCGGTGGCGGCGGTGCCCGTGAGTGCGAATCGGACATCATCCTTCGGCAGGAGCACATGGCGTGCCGCTCGCGCGATCGAAGGCTCGTGCTCCATGACCCACGCCCATTTGGGAGCCGTGAAGCCCGGGAGCAGGCGGTTGCCTGTGCGCGCGATGAGTTCCGCGGTGCCGATTGAGCGCTCGAGCCGTTCGCACTGCGGTGCGCTGCGCTGGTCGTTCCACATGATGGCCGGTGCGAGGGGCTCGCCATCGTCCCCGACAAGGCACAGGCCGTGCATCTGCCCGGTGAGACCGATCGCCTGCACGCCCGCCGCGCGCGGATGCCCCGCGAGCTCGCGCAACACCTCGATTGCCGCGCGACGCCAGATCCGTGGATCGGTCTGTGCCCATCCTGCACGCGGCGTCTCGAAGGCGTATTCGCGCGTGGCCGAGGCGACGACGGCACCATCCGGCGCCACGAGCAGTGCCTTCATCGAGCTGGTGCCGACATCGAGTCCGATCAGCATGCTGCCGCACTCTAGCGGCGCTCGATGCGATGGGTCGACGCAATGGCACACCATGTCCATCGGATGGCACGGCGTTCAGCGTTCATGGTGACCGGGCCTGCTCACTTGGCCACGATGCGCTCGGCCGCGATCGTCGCGGCGCCATCCGGGCCGACTGTCGCGACGGTGCCCTCGACCACCACGCGTGCGCCGGGCTTGAGCCCTCCTTGGCCAAGCAGCGTGTGGGCAATGGGCGCTGCGTCCGCACCGTTCACGACCACCGCAATCGACATCTTGCGCAGGTTCTCGCGCGGCTCGCAGCAGAAATCCCATGGGGTCGCGCAGTGGTCATTTTCCGGCTCGGCTTCGCCGCAGAGCTTCACGCTCGGATCGACGATCGTGACCATGGCCCGGTCAGCGAGGAAGGGATCCTTGCTGCCGCCGATCCGGCCGACCACGATCACGCGGTCACCCTGCTTAGCCGCTTGCTTCATGGCCCCCACGCCGACCGGCTCACCTGTCGGGGCAGTGGCGAAGAGCGTCGCAGGGAACGTGCCCTCGGGAGCCGCAGGTGCCGTGGGTGCGCCCCGATCCTGACGCGTGTGGCTGTGATCATGGTCATCGCCCTTGCCGCCGCAAGCGACAAGGATCACGGATGAGGCGAGGATGAGGGTGTTGAGTCGATGCATGGTTGGATCCTTCGGTGTGGCTCTCGAGCCGTGAGTCATGTCGTCCGGAGCGCCTCCGGCGTCGGCAGCCCGATCCAGCGCCATGTGCTGAGGAAGGCCGCGATGATCGCGACGATGAAACCCGTCACGACGGCCAGGAGCGTGGCACGGGCGTCGAATTGCAACACGAACGTGCCCATGCTGAATTCGACAAGCATGCCGCCGAAGAGCCAGCGCGCCAGCAGGCCACCGACAGCGGCACCGCTGACCGCGACGATCGTGCACTGCAGCAGGACATCGAGGATGACTGCATGGCGTGGATACCCAAGCGTTTCCAGCACGGCGTTCTCGCGCACGCGCTCGCTGAAGGCAGCAGCCAGCGCGCTCGCGCCGCCGAGCGCCGCGGCGAGCGCCATGAGCGTGGCCACGACCGCCACGAGCACACGCACGGGTGCGAAGAACGCGAGCAGCGACGCGTAGTAGTCGCGTTCGGCAAGGACGGCGAGCTCAAGATCGAGCCGTGAGAGCGTGAAGGCCTGCACATCGCCGATCGTCGCTCGGTCGAGGTCCACGATCACGCACGAGATCGTCTCGCGCCGCATCAGGGTCGTGATGTCCTCGAGCGGCATCCACCACTCGCCGTCGACGGTCGACCCCGGCGCCTGCATGGTGCCCACGATCGTGAGCGGAGCGCCGGCCAGGACGATGCGGCTGCCGAGTGCGGTGGATGGATCGATGCCAAGCCGGCGCAGGGCGCTCGCGCCGGCGATGATCTCGCTTGCCCCGCGTTCAGGCCATCGTCCACCGGTGAGTCGAACGACGGGGTGGACCAGCAGCGCGGCAGGACCAATGCCACGCACGAGTCCGTTGTCGCTTGCAGCCTCGGCGCCCTCCACCATGATGGGCAGGGCAACATGGGTCTCGGCACTCACATGCTCCATGCCAGCCGTCCGACGGATGCCCTGCACGCTTGCGGACAGGATGCCGGGAACCCGTGCACCGATCTCGCTGCGCTCGAGCGATTCCTCGCTCCCTGCACCCATGACGATCACGCGCGAAGGTGACGCCGTCGATCCAAGGGCTGCTTCCATGCCGCCGAGGAAGGCCGATGCCGTGGCGATGAGCGCACCTGCGACGAGCGATCCGGCCAGCGCCAGCAGCGTCCGGCCGCGACCGCGCGTGAGCCCCCGCAGTGAGTACTCCAGCGGGAGCATCGTCATGATGCGCCTCGCAGGAGATCGACCAGCCGCGCGCGCGAAGCCGACCATGCCGGAAC
Organism: Phycisphaerae bacterium; assembly: GCA_016873375.1. GTDB lineage: Bacteria > Planctomycetota > Phycisphaerae > Phycisphaerales > SM1A02 > SYIB01. The sequence continues at coordinate 10,826 of VGXJ01000007.1, read as the reverse complement.
GGCCGTGGCCAGCAATCCTGCCGCGAGCGCCACCGCCGCGGCAACGATGAAGATGGCAGGATCCAGCCGCGGCGTGATCGAGACGCCTTCCATGGTGAAGGCCAGCCCGGCTCGCGCGAGGCCAAACCAGGCGACGCCTGCGCCCACGAGACCCCCGAGTCCGCCGACCAGCGCGCCCTCAGCCAGCACGATCGCGCTGATGCCGCCATCGGTGAAGCCGAGCGTGCGCAGCACCGCGAATTCGCGCGATCGATGCCTCGTGACATTGACCATGGTCGTGGCGAGCAGGCCAAAGGCCGCAAGCACCGCACCGATCCCGATGATCGAACTGAAGCCGGCAAGCGCCACCACATCGCTCGCCGCGCGTGCGACAAATGCCGTCTGTGGCCGCGTCGCCGTGGGGGATTCGTCGGCCCTGAAGCGATCATCGATGGTCCGAGCGACCTCCTCGAGCCGTGCCGGGTCGCTGACGGTCACATCGAACTGCGTCACGATGCCGCCAGTTCCCCCACGAGCGGCCCGCTCCTGGAGGTAGGCCAGGTGCGTGAGCGCACTGTTGCGCCACTGCGGGTCATCGCTCTCGAGGATGCCATCAATCACGACATCGATGCCGGCAGCCGTGAGGGAAGAGCCCACCTTCAGCCCTCGGCGAGCTGCAAGTTCCCGCCCGACCAGTGCACCATTGCCATGGCTCGCCCACGCATCGAGCGAGCCGGCGGACAGCTGCGGAGCCATCGCGCGCAGGTCATCCTCGGGTACCCCGCGGAAGGTCACCACATCCAACGAGGCTCGGCAGTTCGAGACGATGATCTTCACCGGCACGACGGCAGCGACACCGGGCAGTTCCGCGATCTGCCGGTCGTAGCGCTGGGGCAGTGCGCTGGCGAAAGGGCAGAAGCGGTTTTCGCGATAGACGATCAGCCGGGTTTCATCGGCGCGCCTGGTCGTGGCATCGCGCACGCCCAGGTCGATGCATGCAATGGCTGCAGCGAGGGCTGTCGTCAGGCCGACGCCTGCGACCAAGGCCACGGTACGCAAGCCCTGCCTTCGAGCGCTGCGGAGCGCGTAGCGGATCCTGCTCAGGAGTGCGCTCATCGTGCAGCCTCCATGGTGGCGAGCCGTCCCTTCTCCAGCCGCACGGTGCGCTCGGCCCGGGAGGCGATCGAGTCATCATGCGTGACCATCACGATGGTCTGGCCCCGTTGGGCGTGAAGCCTGCCGAACAGGTCCATGACGGCATCGGCGTTGGTGCGGTCAAGATCGCCCGTGGGTTCGTCGGCCAGCAGCAGTGCGGGCTGCGTGACGAGCGCGCGTGCGATGGCCACGCGCTGTTCCTGGCCACCGGAGAGCTGTCGCGGAAGGTGGGCATGGCGATCCGCGAGGTCCACCGATTCGAGCGCCTCGACCACCCGTCGATGCCGCTCGGCGGCGGTGAGATCGTGCAGCAGCAGCGGCAACTCCACATTCTCGTACGCCGACAGCACGGGAACGAGGTTGTAGAGCTGGAACACATAGCCGACATGTCGCGACCGCCAGCCTGCCAATTGGTTTCGATCGAGCTGCGCGAGGTCGGTGCCATCCACGAGCAGCTTGCCGGAACTGGCGCGGTCGATGCCGGCAAGCAGGTTGAGCAGCGTGGTCTTGCCGCTGCCGCTGGGACCCATCAGCGCGGTGTAGGAACCACGCTCGATCGAGAGATCAAGGTGATCCAGCACATGCACGACCTCGCCGCCGCGCTGATAGTCCTTGCAGAGCGATCGACAGTCGATGAGGCTCATGGTGCTTCTTCCTTGGGCGTGATGCGCGTGCCATCAGGCAGCGAGGCGTGCGAGGGATGCACGAGCACCTCACCCGGCCGGATGCCCTCGGCGGCGACGAGCCATCCGTCGCCGGTGTCGACCGCTTCGCCAAGGTCGACGCGGCGCAGCCTGCCGCCATCCATCACCAGGACGGTGGCGCGTGAGCCATCGCGCACGACGCAATCCGCTGGGACCACGACCTGCGTGCGTGCGGCACCCGCGGCGCTCGATCCGGGCACCATGATGCGTACGCGGGTGAGGGTGTCCGGGCGCAGGAGTCCGTCGGCATCATCGAGGCCGATCTTGACCTGCAGCGTGTTCTTCGCGATGTCGGCCCTGAAACCACCCACGAGCACCGTGCCGTGGAAGGTCCGTCCCTTGAAGGCATCGACCGTGACCTCGGCGAGCTGGCCCGGCAGCACGCTGCCGGCATCCGCGAGCGGCACGTCGCAGCGCACCTGGACCTTGGCAGGATCGAAGAGCGCGAACATGGCACCCTCGTTCTCCATGTCGCCGCCGATGCGCTCGCCCGGCTCCACGCGCCGTTCGAAGATCACGCCGTCGATCGGTGCGACCACGCTGCAGCGCTCGACATCGAGCGCCGCGCGCTCCCACACGCCTCGCGCCATGAGTTCGGCGCCCTCGGCGCGCGCGAGTTGCGCCGTTGCCAGGTCGATGTCGACCTGCGCGGCCTCGCCGACGCTGAATCGCGCTTGGGCGAGCGTGTGTTGCAACCGCGCCTGCGCCGAATCGGCGCGAGCCATCGCGTAGGCACCTGCCGCCTGCTGCTCGGCCTTTTCGAACGGGCGCGCATCGATGGTGGCGAGCACCTGTCCGGCCTTCACGGCATCACCCTCGATGGCCTTGACGGAGGTGACCGTGCCATCGACGAGGCCGGGAACGAGCGTGGCGTAGGGGCGAGCCTCGATCCAGCCTGGCGCCTGCACGATGCTGCCGGCGAAGGACGAGCCGAGCTCGCGTGCCACGGCTCGCGTGATGGCGACGGGCTGTGGCCGGCCGAGCCAGAACACGACGAGCGCGAAGGCACCGGCGATCGCGCCGCCCCAGACGCCGAAGGCGAAGAGTCGCGTTGCGCGTCGATTGGGCGGTGGAATCATGGTGGTTGGGGCGTTCTGCCGGCTCATCGTGATGCACTCCGTGGTTGGTCGTCCTGGCGAGCCAGATCGATGCCGGCGCTTGCGGCCACGCGCTGCGCAGCGGCGACGCAGGCCGAGGCGTGGGCCATCACGGCCTCGGACTCGGCGCCGAGGCAGGCCAGGTGCAACTGGTCGCGCTCCTTCGCCGTGACGGCACCTCGCTGGGCGAGGGCACGCGCTCTGTCCTGCTGGGCACGCGCTGCGGCGAGCGTGGTGCGCTCGAGTGCGTCGGCGGCAGCACGCATCAATGCCTCGCGATCGATCGCGTCGGCGAGCCGCACGTGCGCTCCCTGCAGCGCAGCTTGGGCGCGAAGCCCGGCCGCCTCCTCGAGCAGTGAGGCTCGCTCGTCGCGCGTCGCGCCCTCGCCACCGATGGGCAGGGCGAACTGCAGCACGATGGGGATCGCCCGCATGTCTTCTTCATCCTGCATGTAGCCGGTGCCGATGTTCGCGTTCTGCGCGAGGCCGGACCGGATGAGACCGGCCTCGATGCGCGTGGCCGCCGCAAGGGCGATGGCCATGCGTGCAGCGGGTGTCTCGAGGCTGCTCGACAGCAGTTCGCGCTCAGGCAGCGCGGGCAAGGCCGGCCGCTCAAGCGTCCAGTCGGTCCGGTCGAGCCCGCAGCCCATGGCGATCGCGAGCGCTCGGAGGCTGGTGATGTGGAGGGCGCGGGCCTGTTCGAGCTGAGCCTGCGTCGTGGCGAGCAACGCCGAACCAGCCTGATCGCGGCGAGCGGAGGCAAGCCCCTTCGCTGCCAGCGTCGACTCACGGTCGGCCTCCGTCTGTGCAAGGGACAAGCGGAGGTGGGCCAGGCGCAGTGACTCCTGCGCTTGCCATGCCATGGCGTGACGCTCGCGCACGGTTGCGGCGAGCGTCGAGGCTGCATCGATCGCTGCAAGGTGTGCGGCCTGGGCACGAAGGCTTGCGGCCTCCATGCGGTCGTTGCGCGTGATGAGATCGGTCAGCGATGTGGTCAGCAGCGCGAGGACCGGTACGGTGGCCGCGTCCGTGATCGGGGCTCCGATCTCCAGCATCACCATCGGCGTGGGGCCGAGCGCCACGACATCGACCACCAGGGCAGCCTCGTGGGCCATCAGCACATTGGCGCGAAACGATGGGTTGCGCGACAACGCGGTCCTGACCGCCGCATCGGCCGTCAAAGGACGGTCAGTTGGCGGTGCGCCGGCCGGAGCGGGGAGCGGAGTCGTGCTGCGATCGAGCGCTGCGCGTTCGAGATCGCTCGCAAGCGAGTTGCGCGAGGCGTCGTGATGGTCGGTCGCGGTGCAGGCTGCGGCCAGCAGTGCCGCCGTGACGAGGACGGCGGGTGCTTTGGCAGCCCGGAGCGGGTGCTTGGGCATGGTGATCCTTCGTTTGGAGGTGCGAGACAGTGCCGCGCCCCCGGCAGGGGAGCGGCCACGATCAGGCCACCATCACACGGTCAGGATGCAGATGAAGGGTCGGAATCGCCCCGGTGGCGGATGCCACACGCTGCCCCGCTCGATCGAAGGGTCGACCGAAGGCAGGTCGATGCTCGGCGCCTGCAGGAGCAGCGTGCCGAGGTGATCGAGATGGAGGTCGAAGAGCGAGTCCGGAAGATCCCCAGATGGCGGTACCGGGCCCTTGTTGCAGCAGCCCGCGCAGGAGCCGCCCTCGTCGGGCGCATCGGGAATGGTTTCCTGGCTGCCGGTGCGATCGCTGCAGCAGTCGCTCACGGGTTCGACGGCATCGCAGCACGACGGCACGGTCTTCATGCCAAGGCTCGACGCGACCGCGCGCCACTGGCAGCAGCACATCGCGATCCACATCGCGAGCAGATGGACGGTCAGGAAGCGCACGCCAGGAGTGTAGGTCTCCATGGACCACATGCAAGGAGTGCTGTGGGACTTCGGCCATGCTTGGCCGACGAATAATCACGCTGAACCGACATGAACCCATGTCCGGCGCGCTGCGCTGCGATGCATGGGGCGTCACCTGTGTTTGAGATGCACCGGCTCGTTCGGCAGGGTGCTGCCCTGTGTCGTCCTCGCTTGGGCCGTACGCTGCCTCCGTGCTGCCCGACCACCAGATGGATGCCATCCGCTTCGAGGAGTTCTGCAACGATCTCCTTCGACCGCTTGCCATGCCGCAACGCGTGCCGCTGGGCGTCGAGGTTGCGCACTGTGCCGAGCGCGTTGCACCCACGGTTGCGCAGCGCGCGAAGCGGACCAAGGTCGCTCCGGGCTACCGGTGGGGTCCGATCTGGTCGACTGCATGGTTCCGCGTCCAAGGCACGATGCCGCGAGAGTTCGCTGGTGAGCGCGTGCTCCTGCGCTTCTCCAGCGGCACCGAGGCCTGTGTCTGGATCGATGGAGTGCCGCATGCGGGCCTCGATCCTTATCACGACACGGCGCCGATCGCTCCGCTCGTGTGGAATGACCGTACGCGCGGCCGTGCGGGACAGCGCGTCGACCTGTGGATCGAAGCCGCGTGCAATCTTCCGCTGGGGGCCACGACCTTCTGGTGGGACCAGCCCGAGGTCCGCGCGCGATGGCGCGAGCGCAAGCCCGGGCGGCTCGAGTGCGCCGAACTGGTCGTGCTCGATGAAGCGGTCTGGCAGTTCGTCGAGCGATTCGATCTCCTGCGCCGCTGCCTGTGGCACGGGAGCGCAGAGGACCCGCGCACCAACGACCTGCGTCGCGGCCTGGGTGCCATCGTGCGTGCGATCCCCGCAGCGACGATCTCACGATCGGCGGTGCTGGCCCAGGCACCGGCGCTTGCGGCGCTGCTGAAGGGTTCTGCCGATCCACTGCACGCGACCGCGTGCGTGCCGATCGGCCATGCACACATCGACACGGCCTGGCTCTGGAGGATCGACGAGACGCGGCGCAAGTGCGTGCGCACCTTCGCGACGGCGCTTCGGTCGCTCGAGCGCTTCCCGGGCTTCACCTTCCTGTGCAGCCAGGCGGCGCAGTACCGCATGGTGCAGGAGGAGAGCCCTGCGCTGTTTGAACAAGTCCGCAAGGCCGTGAAGGCGGGACGCTGGGAGCCCAACGGCGCCATGTGGATCGAGCCCGACGGGACCTGCCCGAGCGGCGAAAGCTTCATCCGCCAGATCGTGCATGGCACGGGCTGGTGGCGCGAGCAGTTCGGGGCCGCTGCGCCGCAGCGGTTCCTCTACCTGCCCGACACCTTCGGCTTCCCCGCATGCCTGCCGCAGATCATCGCGCTTGCGGGCCTGGACACCTTCATCACCAACAAGATGATCTGGAGCGGCACCAACCGCTTCCCGCACGTGACGTTCCGATGGCGCGGGCTCGACGGCACCGATGTGCTGAGTCACTTCACCCCGGGGCACAACTACAACAGCGAGTTCCTCCCGAATGATCTCGTGGCGGGTGCGCGCAACATCGAGCGCCAGGATCGTGGGCGCGTGCGCGCCTACCTGCAGCCGTACGGCTGGGGGGATGGCGGCGGCGGGCCCGATCCGTCGCAGATCGAGCGTGCAGCGAATGCGCGGCGATCGCAGGGGCTTCCAGCCTGCGAGCCGATGAAGGCAGGGGACCTGTGCGGCGAGCTGCATCGCCAGGCGCGCGCCAGCGAGCGCCGCGGTGAGCCGATCCCCGTGTGGGACGGCGAGCTCTATCTCGAGGCCCATCGAGGCACCTACACCAGCCAGCGCTGGATCAAGCAGGCGAACCGCCGCGGCGAGCGCTTGCTGCGCCAGATCGAGATGCTTGCCGTGATCGCGCCGATGCCACGGGCAGAGGAGCGCGCACTGCTCGCTGAGCTCGACGGGCTCTGGAAGACCGTGCTGCTGCACCAGTTCCATGACATCCTGCCGGGTTCGAGCATCAAGGCCGTGTACGACGACGCGCGCATCGCCATGGGGGGCACGCTGAAGCGTCTCGAAGCCTTGCGCGACGACGGGCTCGCGCGCATCCGTGCGCGCGTTCCGGCTGCAGGCGAGATCGTCTTCAACCCGTCGAGCACCGCAATCGAGCTCGAACCTTCCGGCGACGCCGGCTCGGCGGAGCCGCGCGTGCAGGAGATTCCAGAGTGCGGCGTGGCAACGGTGCGCCGGCCGAAGCCCGCTCGCGCCAAGGCCACGCGCACCACGCTCACGCTCGGTCACGATGTCGCGGAATTCGATGCCCAAGGTCGTGTGAGCTGGATCGAGCGCGACGGCATCTCCTGCACCGCTCGCGAAGGGCAGGGGCTCAACGAGCTCGCGCTCTACGAGGATCGCCCGCGCCGATGGGAAGCGTGGGACACCGATCGCGAGCATGTCGAGAAGCCGATCCCGATCACCGGGCGCCCGTCGATCACGCCGATGGTTCGCGGCGGCGTGCCGATGCTGCGCATCGAGCGCGCGCTCGGCCATGCGAGCCGCATCGTGCAGACCTGCAGCCTGAAGCCGGGCGAGTCGTTCCTGCGCATCCACACACGGCTCGACTGGCGCGAGGAGCGCACGGTGCTGCGGGCGCTCTTCCCCACGGCGCTCCGCAGCCGAACGGTGCGCTTCGGAACGCAGTTCGGCTGGATCGACCGCGATGCGCACGACAACACGGGCTGGCAGGCAGCCCAGTTCGAGGTGCCCGGCCATGACTGGATGCTCATCCACGATGGGCAGGACGGCGTGGCGATCCTCGATGATGGCATCTTCGGCAAGAGCGGCAAGCTTGGCGCGATGGGCCTGACGCTCGTGAAGAGCCCCAACTTCCCCGATCCCACCTGCGACCGCGGCGTGCACGAGTTCGAGTACGCGATCCTGCCGGTCGGGCAGGATGCATCCTCCGTTTCCGTGCAGGCCGAGTGGTTCAACAATCCGCCCATCTCGGTGGCGACGGGTCGCGCCGGCGCCGCGACCGCAGGCATGCACCCGATCGGGATCCTCGCGTTCGGCGACGGCTTGCTTGAGGTGAGCGCGATGAAGCCCGCGTCCGATGGAAGCGGTGATGTCGTGGTGCGGGTGGTCGATCACTCGGGCGCCCCGCGCCAGGTGCTGGTGTCGCCGTCGATGCCGCATGACGGCGTGGTGCGCTGCGACTTCTTCGAGGCACCGATCGCGCGTTCACGGCTCACCCCATGTACGGACCGCGATGGTTGGTGGCTCGGCATGCGTGCCTTCGAGATCGCATCGCTGCGGATCCGGCGGGCGGGGCGTCGTTAGCATGGCTGCATGACGCTCGCGACCGTCGACTGGCTCATCGTCATCGGGTTCGTCGCGGCGCTGGCGCTCTCGGCCTGGAGCATGCGCGAGCATGCGCGCAGCGTCAGCGGATTCCTCAGCGCGAATCGGCTCGCTGGCCGCTACCTGCTCACCGTCTCCTACAACATGGCGCAGGTCGGCGTCATCACGCTGGTCTGGTACTTCCAGCTCGGGTACGACGTGGGCTTCACGCAGTACTGGTGGGGCTATCTCGAAGGCCCGTCGCTGATCCTGCTGGCGATCACCGGCTGGGTCATCTACCGGTTCCGCGAAACGCGCGCGATGACCCTCGCGCAGTTCTTCGAGATGCGCTATTCGAAGCGTTTCCGCGTCTTCAGCGGCGTGGTCGCGTTCGTGAGCGGCATCCTCAACTACGCGATCTTCCCCGGCGTCACGGCGCGATTTTTCATCGCCATGCTCGGCCTGCCGCCGGAGTTCACGGTCGCGGGCATGGCAGTCGAGACCTTTCCCGCGGTCATGGGGGCGCTGCTGGCGTTCGCGGTCTTCATGGTCTTCGCCGGCGGCATGCTTGCGGTGCTCGTGACGGACTTCTTCCAGGGCGTCTTCTGCTTCTGCACCTTCGTCACGGTCTGCTACTGGGTGCTGCTCAAGTTCCCCTGGCTCAAGCTCGAGGAGACGATGGCCATGCTGCCGGCGGGCAAGAGCATGGTGAATCCGCTCGGGCTCGAGGACGAGGGCAACTTCAACGTCGTCTACTGGCTCATCAGCGCGTTCACGCTCTTCTATGCGTGTCGCGCATGGCAGGGAGACCAGGGCTACAACAGTGCCGCGCGCGATGCGCACGAGGCACGCATGGGACAGCTGCTCAATGGCTGGCGCTACCGCACGCTGATGCTCGTGACGGTGCTGATCCCGCTGGCGGTGCGTGCGTTCCTCACGCACCCGGACTGGGCCGAGGCCGCCGCTCCGCTGCAGGCGCAGATCGCTGCGCAGCCGACCGAGGCGCTGCAGGCCGAGATGCGCGTGCCGCTGGCGCTCGGCGTGATGCTGCCGACGGGGCTGCTCGGCCTGGTGGTCGCAGCGATGCTTGGCGCTGCGATCAGCACCGACAGCGCCTACATGCACTCGTGGGCGAGCATCGCAGTGCAGGACATCGTGCTGCCCTTTTGGCGCACGCCGATGTCGCCGCGCGGGCAACTGCTGCTCCTCAAGGGCGCGGTTCTTGCTGTCGCCATCTTCGCCTTCGTCTTCAGCTGGCACTGGCAGCCGAAGGAGTATGTCGCCATGTACGGCGCACTCACCGGGAGCATCTTCGTCGCCGGCGGCGGAGCCGTGATCATCGGTGGGCTCTACACCCGCTGGGGCAACGCGATCGGCGCCTGGAGCGCGATGGTCTCCGGCATGGTTGTGTGCCTGGTCGGCGTGGTCGCGCTCAACACGCTCGATGGCACGCTGCGGCGCTGGGGATCGGGCGAGTCAGGCACGCTGCTGGCATGGTGGTCAGCGGTCGCCACCTGGCTACGCGCGCACTTCACGGGCATGGAGCTGAGCTTCGCCGCGATGATGGTGTCGTGCGCGGCCTATGTGGTCGGCAGCCTGCTCGGTCGTACCGCGCGGAGCCACTCGCCCGAGGGTTCGCTCGCCCCGGACGGATGGTTCGACCTCGATCGCATGCTGCACCGCGGTCGCTGGCGCATCGAGGGCGGGGCCGAGGCCGATGCCGCGCCCGCCACGCTCCTCGAGAAGCTCGGTTTCGACCGGCAGTACAAGGGCTGGGACCGGTTCGTCGCGGTGCTCACGCTCGCGTGGCCGCTGGCTTTCACCGCGCTCTTCTGCGCGGCGACGCCGTGGCTCCTCTGGCGCAAGGCTCAGGGCGAGCCCGTGAGCGATGCGCAGTGGTCGTGGTACTGGGGCATCTGGAGCTGGTTCATCCTGGCGGCCAGCACGGTCGTGATGGCGTGGTTCACTGTCGGCGGCCTGCGCGACTACGCGCGCCTGCGGCGCGATCTGCGGACCTACCGGCCGGATGCGCGCGATGACGGCCAGATGCACTGAAGGACGGTGATTCCCGGGAGCCCAGCCAGGGCTCACGCAGCGGCCGGCGGCAGATCCGGACGGGCGAGCCGTAGACCAAGCAGGTGATGCGGCAGCGTCGTGATGATGTAGAACGCGATGCTCGCGAATGCAAGTGACTCGACATCAAAGCCGCCCAGCCACCAGCAGAGCAACGCAAGCGAGGCCGCGGTGGGGACCATCAGGGGCAAGCTCAGCAGGTGCACGCGGACGAGCCGCGCCGCGATGGTGTCGTGTGCATGGTGGGGCTGTCCGGGAGCATCGATGATGGTCGAGCTGCAGGCCAGTCGACGGGTGTGCCGGAAGGCGTGCACGCCCAGGAAGAAGCAACCTACTGCGCACAGCGGATCGACCGTGCTGGCCATGAGCGCGACCAAGGCGTGTTCAGCAAGGTCAAGCGCGGCATCCCGGCCGTGACCAGCGCGGAGTCTTGCGACGGCCCCCGCGATGGCGAGGACCACTCCGGCAGCGATGCCCACCCACGCCAGCTGCTGGAGCAGCGGCAGATCAGGCTGCCATGCAGGCTGCCAGGCCAATGGCATGGACTCGGCGATGCGCGCGAACGGTGCCCAGGCACGAGCCGGGTTGGCGGCAAAGACGCAGGACAGCAGGAGGAAGCCACGCGCGAGGACCAGGCACCATCGGGCC
>VGXJ01000006.1 GCA_016873375.1 Phycisphaerae bacterium | reverse complement strand
GCGGGGAACGGTCCGTCGCCTGCGGCAAGGGCGAGTGCGGTAAACAGCGTGGCAACGGTGGGCATGGCGCACTACGGTACCGATTGTTCGGCCCGCGGCCGGTCAGGAGCACGCCATGACGATCGATCGAACGACTGCGCTTCGACTGATGGACGCGGCTATCGAGCAGGCTGAGAAGGGCTGGAGCGAAGGCGGGATCCCGATCGGCAGCGTGCTGGCACGCGCCGATGGCACGATCGTGGCACGCGGCCACAACCAGCGCGTGCAGTCGGGCGATCCCATCCTTCATGCCGAGATGGATTGCATCCGCAACGCCGGCCGCCGCACCGACTGGTCTGAACTCACCCTGGTGAGCACGCTGAGCCCGTGCCCGATGTGCACCGGCACGGCGGTGCTCTACAAGTTTCCCCGCGTCGTGATCGGCGAGCATCGCACCTTCATGGGCGCCGAGCATTGGCTTGCCGAGGCCGGCGCCGAGGTCCTGGTGCTCGATGATCCACGCTGCGTGGAACTCATGCACCGGTTGCAGCGCGAGAAGCCCGGTCTTTGGGCCGAGGACATCGGCGAGACCTACCGCCACCAGGTGGCATTCGTCTGCACCGCCAACAGCTGCCGGAGCCAGATGGCCGAAGGCTGGGCGCGTGCGCTGAACGGAGAGCGGCTCGATGTGTTCAGCGCTGGCATCCGAGCAAGCACCTTGAATCCGCTGGCGGTGCGCGCGATGGCAGAAGTCGGCATCGACATCAGCGGCCACGCCAGCAAGACCGTAGGCGAGCTGCCCGGCAAGCTGGATGTGGCCGTGACCGTCTGCTCAGGTGCGGACAAGGCATGCCCGGCGATGCCGGGCGCGGTCCGCCGCGTGCACGTTCCGTTCGACGATCCACCGCACCAGGCTCAAGGTGCACGCACGGATGACGAAGCCATGCCGCACTACCGCCGCGTACGCGATGAGATCCGTTCCTGGGTCGAGCGCGAGTTGCCGAAGCTCCTGCACTGAGTCGAGGTAGCCTGCGCAGGTCGGGCCCTTGGCGGAATTGGCAGACGCAGGGGACTTAAAATCCCTCGCCGGTCACACGGCATCCCGGTTCGAGTCCGGGAGGGCCCATTGCGGCTGGGTTTCGACCCTCACCCCAGCCCCATCGTGGCGAGGGTCTCCTGCGCCACGACGCGTGCGTCGAACCGGCGCTCAGCGAGCGTTCGCGCAGCGTGGCCCATCGCGTCCGTCCGTGCATGGTCCTGCATGAGCGCCTGCATCGCGCGGGCCAAGGCGGGCACATCGCCGCGTTCGACAAGCAGGCCCGTGACTCCATCGTTCACGCACTGCCTGCAGCCGGGCACATCGTTCGTCACGACCGCACGCCCAGCAGCCATCGCTTCGAGCACGCTGTGCGGCGTGCCCTCGCGCCAGCTCGGCAGCACGAAGACGCGGCACCACGCGAGGTCGGGCCGGATGTCGTGGCGACGACCCACTGATGCCCAGACGCCGCGCCGAGCGCCCTCGGCCACGCGACGCTCGAACGCTTCGCCCTCCTTGCCATCGCCGAAGCCCGCAATCCTCATCGGGATCGAAGGCTGCGTACGGTGCACGATCTCGGCCGCCTGCAGGAACTCGTCGAAGCCCTTGTCGGTCATGAAGCGACTGGCAAAAAGGATGCCGCCGTCGGGATTCGGGGGCTGGACCGCATGATGCACCAGATCGACGCCACTGCCGGCGGTCACGGTCACTGGAATACCGCGTGCAAGCAGCCCCCAGCGCGCGAAGTCGTCGCGGTCGTCGGGATTGTGGAAGATGACATGCGTGGACTGTGCCAGCGCACGGCGGTAGAGCGCACTCGCAGCCGTTCGCGCGATCCACCAACGCAGCCCGCTGCGGACAAAGACGCTTCCGACACCCGTGATCATCGCCACGCGCACGGCGACGCCAGCGGCCGCCGCAGCCGGCATGCCATGGCAGACGGCCTTGATCGTGCCGGCGAGCACATGGGTCGGTCGTTCGTCGTGCATGAAGCGATCGAACTCCCGTCGCACCGCACGCTCAGCCAGCGGGTTCATGCCACGACGCGCGTAGTCGAGTTCCACGACCTCGGCGCCTGCCTCGTTCATGCGTTCGCGCACCCAGGGCTCGATCGCGGGAGCAGCCACCACGACCTCATGGCCCGCGGCACGCAGCATGCCCACCAAGGGTGCCCGGAAGAGCGGCAGGGTCGGCGCAAAGCCAGTCAGGATGGCGACACGGGCCATGCGCTGATCGTACGGCGATGGGCGACGACCCTACGATGGCCAGATGCGCGCACCGGTTGAGGTTGCCGTCGTGTGGTCCGCCTCGGTCGCGAGCGCGCTGCTTGCGTTCGGCTTTTCCATCGCACTCGCGCGCACGCTGGACGCCGCCGCCTTCGGCGCATTCATGACGGTCTTTGCCGTCAGCCGGCTCGCCGCTCCGGTCGCACAAGGTGGTGTGAGCGAAATGTGGCTGCAGGCCTTCGGTCGCCATGGCCGCGCTGCCTCGGCATGGATCATGCCTGGGCTTGGCGCGATGGCCAGCACTGCGGGCCTGGCGGTCCTCTGCATGACGGGATGGGCGATGGCCTTTGCGCCCTCGGGCGATGCCGGGGAAGTGGCCATCGTGTTGGCGGTGGCGGTCGCCCTTGGTGCGCCGGCCGACAACGCAATCGCCGAGCCGATGCTCCGTGGGCGCTTCGTGCGTGTGGCACTCTGGCAGCTCGCCCCCTACATCGTGCGCATGGTGGCGGTCGGTGTGGCGGCGTTGGTGCTCTGGCGCAGCGATGGCACGCGCGCCGTGGGTGGTCCCCTCGTCATCACGCTCGTCCTGGGCACCGCCATCACGAGCATGATCGGGATGCGCTGGATCCTTCGGCTTCGTCTGGATCCACCGAGCGACGATGCACCGATGCATGAGGCGATGGCTGCCGCACCGGGGTTGGGGGCTGCGCTGGCCCGGTCGCTCCCCTTCGCGGTGCAGGGGCTGGCGTATCTGGCCGTACTGCAGGTGGGCACGATCGCGCTGGGATCGGCGAAGCGTGTCGAGGAGGCTGGCTACTTCTCCGTGGCCATGAACATCGTGACGGCGATGCACCTCCTGCCGAGCGCAGTCTTTGCACGGGTCTTCGCTCCGCGCTATTTCCTCTGGGGCAACAGCGACCCGGCCCGCCTTGCGCGCACGGCGCCGCGCGTGCTCGGCTGGGTCATGGTGGTCTCCATCGTGGCCTCGATCGCTGCATGGATCATGCTGCCGTGGGCGATCCCGCTGGTCTTTGGACCCCAGCAGCAGGGGGCCATCGCGCCCGCACGCATGCTTGCACTGGCGTTCCCGGTCTGGTGCCTTGCGGCCGGTCTCGCGGCGCACCACACCACGCCTGCCGAAGTGCGGTGGCGCACCGCGTGCTGGATCGGCCTGGCAGCCATCACGATCGGCGGCTGCATCCTCGAGGCACCCTCGGCCGGCTTGGATGGCGTCGTCCGAGCCGTCATCGTCGGGCAGGTCGCGTTCGCGATCATGGCGATCATCGGCCAGTTCCTGTTCGTGGGTCCGCGCTGGCGTGCGGCTTCATGAAGCCTTCACCACATCGTCCCGCGCGCTCCTAGGATCAGTTCCATGAAGCAGCAGCCTCAACGGGTCTCGGGTCGTGCGGTCGGTGCGGTGATGTTCCTCGCCGCGCTTGCCGTGACCGTGGCCTGGATCGTGATCAGGATCTTCTTCACGACGCAGCCAGCCGAGGACGAACCAGATGCAAACGCGACGTCGGCAAGCGCATCTGCGGTAGCTCCCCGCACGATCACTGCGCCCTTCGATCATGTGGTCGTGCTGAGCATCGATGGACTGCGTCCTGATGCTGTCGAGGATGCCATTCGACGCGGATGCCCGGGATTCACCAGCCTGTTGAAGGGCCCCCACACCCTTGAGGCACGCACTGATCCGGACAGCACCGTCACCCTGCCCAACCACGTCGGCATGGTGACGGGCCGACTTTTCAAGGGGCCACAGGGCCACAACTGGCTGCCCAACGACCTGCCAGCCACGATCGCCGAGGGGGGCACGCTGCATGCGGCGCATGGTTCGTATGTCCCGAGCATGTGGGATGTGGCGCATGACCATGGCCTGATGACAGCCATGCTGGCCAGCAAGGACAAGTTCATCCTGTTCGACAACAGTTTTCGTGAGGAGCAAGGGCGACCGGATGGCACCGGGGTCGACGATGGCGCGCGCAAGATTGATCTCGTGGGCTTCGCCCTGCGTGGCGAGGGCGTGGCGCGCAAGACCATGGCCTTTCTGGATGCGGCAGCCGCCCAAGGACGGCGATCGCTGTTGTTCATCCATTTCGCCGACACGGATGTGACTGGACACGGGCGAACGTGGGACATGACGCCGGGCTCGGCGTACCTCGCCTGCGTCGATCGGATGGATGCGCTCGTTGACGGGTTGGTGCGGCACATCGACGCCAATCCCGCACTGCGCGGCCGAACGGCCATCGTGATGACGGCGGACCATGGCGGCGGCGCGCCAGCGGGCTCGCACACGGTCGTGGACTCGCCACTGAACTTCCGCATCCCGTTCGTCGTGTGGATGGGCGATGGCGCCGCTGCCGATCTCTATGACCTCAGTCCCATGCGCGCACGGCCCGCCGCAAGCGAGCGCATGACAGCGACCGGCGGACTGCCCATCCGCAACGCCGATGCGGGAAACTGCGCGCTGTGGCTTCTCGGATTGCCGTCGATTCCCACAAGCACCGTGGGGGCGGAGCAGGATCTCCTTGCCGGTTGGTCGCGGCGTGCGTCCTGAACGAAGCGAGACAGCGCCCGGAATCACACAGTCCCGAGCAGACTCGCGTTGAACGCTCTGCGAGCGCTCAGCGCTTGACCTTGTAGTACTCGCAGTACCAATCAATGAAGCGCTTCACGCCGACCTCGACCGGCGTGCCAGGGCGGTAGCCGGTCGCCTGCGTCAGGCTGGTCGTGTCGGCCCAAGTGTCGGGGACATCGCCCGGCTGCAGGGGCAGCAGTTCGCGCGTGGCCTTGCGGCCAAGGTTCTCCTCAATGAGCTCGATGTAGCGCGAGAGCTCGACCGGCGTGCCGTTGCCGATGTTGAAGAGCCGCCACGGCACATTGCTCGTGGCGGGATCGGGATGCGCGCCGCTCCACTGTGGATTCGGCTGCGCGACCCGGTCGAGCGAAGCGACGACGCCGCCGGCGATGTCATCGACGTAGGTGAAGTCGCGCTTGTGGTGCCCGTGGTTGAAGACCTTGATCGGCTCGCCGGCAAGGATCGCCTTCGTGAAGAGAAAGAGCGCCATGTCCGGCCGGCCCCACGGACCATAGACCGTGAAGAACCGCAAGCCCGTGCACGGCAGGCCAAACAGCGCCGCATAGGTGTGCGCCATGAGCTCGTTGGCCTTCTTCGTGGCGGCGTAGAAGGAGAGCGGGTGGTCGCACGACTGCCCGACGCGGAACGGCATGTCGGTGTTCGAGCCGTAGACGCTGCTGGTACTGGCGTAGACCAGGTGACGCACGCCGCCGTGGCGGCATCGCTCGAGGATGTTGGTGAAGCCCGTCACATTGGCTTCGACGTAGGCCATGGGGTTCACCATCGAGTAGCGCACGCCGGCCTGCGCGGCCAGGTGCACGACACGGTCGATGGCGTGATCCTTGAAGACCCGCGTGAGTGCGGCGCCGTCGGCCACATCCACGCGCTCGAACGAGAAGCCCGCACGGGGAGCGAGGCGCGCAAGCCTGGCCTCCTTCAGCGTCGGGTCGTAGTAGTCGTTCAGGTTGTCGAGGCCGACCACGCGGTCGCCGCGGTCCAGGAGGAGATGCGCCACATGGCTTCCGATGAAGCCTGCGGCCCCGGTCACGAGGATCGTTCCAGCGCTCATGCCCGGAGCGTATCGGCCTGCGTGCGCACGAGGCGCCGCGCATGGATCACCCATGAATGCGCCGTCGCGATCGTCCACGCGGTGCTCGCCACATCCGGCACGCTGACCTCGAGCCGTGCCGCGATCGAGCGCACCGCACGCGCATCGAAGAGGCCGCAGCGCGAGGTCGTGGCATCGCTGAGCATGTCGCCCGCCCAGTGGCGCAAGGGTCCCGACATCCATGCAGCCAGCGGGACGGCGAAGCCACGCTTTGGGGCGCGCAGCACGGGCTCGGGGAGAAGCTTGCGGGCCAGCCTGCGCAGCACGAGCTTCGTGCCGCCTGCGCCGAGCCGCGCGTGCGGCGGCATGCGCATGCTCAGGGCCACCACATCGCGGTCGAGCAGCGGGCAGCGGGCTTCGAGTCCGACGCTCATGCAGGCTCGATCGACCTTGACCAGCACATCATCCGGCAGGTAGGTCATCAGGTCAGCGAGCATGAAGCGTGCCTCGAAGGTGTCGAGCTGCGGCACCGCATCGAAGTGATCGAGCAGCGTCGGAGCCTCGTCGGTCCCTGGAACGAGTGCAGGTCCATCCTCCGACACGGTCATGACGCTGCGCGGCAGGGCATTGGCACTCTCGGCGGCGAGCGCTTGCCGACCGCGACGGATCGAGCGCGCAGGATGCGCACCAAGTACGGCGCTGGGCAAGACCGCGCCGAGGATGCGCCAGAACTCGGCTGGCGGGGCGCCAAGCGCGGCCACGACGGCGTTGCGCACGGGGGCCGGCAGCGACTGGGCCCGCCGCCAGAGCCGGTACGCGTGCTGGTAGCGCTGGTAGCCGCCGAAGAGTTCGTCGCCGCCATCCCCGGTCAGCACGACCGAGACCTGCGAGCGCACGGCGCGAGCGAGCAAGAGGCTCGGAATGGCGCTTGAATCTGCGAACGGTTCGTCCCAGATGGCACCAACATCCATGGCTGCGTCGAGCGCATCATTGGGACTGACCAGCCAATCGGCGTGGTCGGTGCCCAGATGGTCAGCGACCAGCCGTGCCAGCGGGCGCTCGTCGTACTCCGCCTGTGCGAAGCCGATCGAGAACGTGCGCACGCGCGATGGGGCCACGCGAGTCATGAGTGCCGTGACCACACCGCTGTCAATGCCGCCGGAGAGGAATGCCCCGACGGGCACATCGCTCAGGAGTCGCTGGGTGACTGCACCTTCGAGGGTCGACTCGAGCATGCCAGCGAGATCATCGCTTTGCGCGGAGAGCCGATCCCGTTCACCGTCGACCGCGAGTTCACGGGGGTCCCAGAAGACACCTGCCGAGGGCAGTGTGCCCGGGCGCGCCGCATCCTCGGGACCGATGCGAAGGAGCGAACCTGGCGCCAGCTTCACGAAGCCTTGGTAGATCGTGCGGGGCGATGGCACGCACTGGTAGCGCACATATGTTGCCAGCGCGTGCCGATCGATCGGCGGCGGCCACGAAGGCAAGGCAGCCAAGGCGTGCAATTCACTCGCGAACGCAAGGATGCCGCCATGCCAGCCGACGCTCATCGGCTTCTTGCCCAGGGGATCGCGAGCGAGCCAGAGCACACGCGGCCCACACTCCCATGCCGCGATCGCAAACATGCCGCGGAGCTTCGTCAGCGTGGCGGCAACGCCCCATCGCTCGAAGCATGCGAGGATCGTTTCCGTGTCGGAGCTGCCGCGCCAGGCGATCCCATCGCCCAGCTCGCGCCGCAACTCCAGGTGGTTGTAGATCTCGCCGTTGTAGGCGATCACGAACCGCTTCTGCGGTGATTCCATCGGCTGGGAGCCCGCAGCCGATCGATCAAGGATCGACAGCCGCGCGTGGGCCAAGCCAAGCCCATCACCTGACCAGTGCAGGCCGAAGGCATCGGGCCCGCGGTGGCGCGAGATCGCCGCCATGCGCGCGAGCGTCGAGCGGGGATCGGAGATCGTCCCGCGCGGATCGAGGAAGCCCGCCACGCCGCACATGCGACCAGTGTAGGGGTCGCGGCCATCCTGCCGAGTGCGGCATAGCATCGATGCCATGCAGGTGCAGGTCGAGTCGACGACGGTCAGCATGCCGGGCTTCTTGCTCGCGCATGCTGCATGCGCACTCATCGCGGGCGTGCCGGCGGTGGCCATCGTGCGCCGGGTGGCGCTTGCCAACGGCTGGATGGCGAAGCCCCGCGAGGATCGCTGGCACCGCGAACCGGTGGCACTGCATGGTGGCGGGGGCGTACTGGTTGCGCTGCTCGTGGCGTGCGTGCTGGTGCCGTCGACCCCGAGCACGCTCGACCTGTCGCTGGTGGCAGCGGTCCTGCCCGGCGTGCTCGTGCTCGCCATCACGGGACTGGTCGATGACCTGCGCCACCTCAAGCCGTGGTCGAAGCTCGTGTGGCAAGTGCTTGGCGCCGCAGCGGTGGGCTGGGCGATCGCGGGTGCGCGTGGCCTCTCAGGCGTCGACGCCGCGGTGATCGCCATGTGGGGCCTTGTCTTTTGCAACAGCGTCAACATGCTTGACAACATGGATGGTGCGTGCGCAACTGCGGCGATTCCGGGCTTCGTCGGGATCGCGCTCGTGACGAGCGATCCGCGCGTGGCGTCCATCGCCGGTGCAGCAGCCGGTGCGATGGCGGCGTTCTGGATCTGGAACAGGCCGCGTGCGCGCATCTTCCTGGGCGATGCCGGCGCGTTGCCGATCGGCGTGCTGTTCGGCGCACTGGCTGCGCTGGTGGCGATCGAGCTCGATCGGGGCCAGTGCGAGCAGCGCCGACCGTGGCTGCCCTGGGTGCTGCCGGTCATGCTCGGGCTGCCCTTCATCGTCGATACCGGCTTCGTCTGCCTGACGCGCGCGGCCCGCGGGCAGAACCCGATGATCGGCGGCACCGACCACCTGACGCACCGCGCGTTGCGCAAGGGTTGGTCGCCGTGGGGCGTGCTTGGTGTGATCGCCGCACTCGGCGTGGGCGGCGTGCTCCTGGTGGGCGTAGCGGTCCTGGGCTGGGGCTGATCGTCGTGGCGACTCGGTCGCGCAGCGGCTGGCCGGTCGCGAGTGCCGCGGAGCATGCGCGCGACAGGCCGCGCCCGGCTCACTACGCTTCGCTCCATGCATCACGTGATCACGGGCGGCGCCGGCTTCATCGGCAGCCATCTGGCCGAAGCGCTTGTCGCTGGCGGCCATGCCGTCACGGTGTTCGATGACTTCTCGACCGGCCGCCGCGCCAACCTCGCTGCACTTGAAGGCCGCGTCGGCGTGACGGTGATCGAGGGCAGCGTGCAGGATCCGGCGGTCGTGGCGCGTGCGTGCGAGGGTGCAGAGGTCGTCGTGCACTTGGCTGCCACCGTGGGCGTGAAGCTCGTCATCGATCGACCGGTCGAGACGCTCGTGAACAACGTGCGCGGTACGGAAGTGGTGCTCGAGGCGGCGTCAAGGCTCGGTGCGCGCACGCTCATCGCCAGCACCAGCGAGGTGTACGGAAAGCTCATGTCGGGAGCGTCGAGCCAGGCGTCGCTGGGCGAGGACGACGACATCCTGATCGGCCGGACGAGCGTGCGCCGATGGGGCTACGCGTGCAGCAAGGCGCTCGATGAATTCCTGGCGCTCGCGCATGCGACCGAGCACGGCCTGCCGGTCACGGCGATCCGGTTCTTCAACACGGTCGGCCCTCGGCAGCTGGGCGAGTACGGCATGGTGCTGCCGCGGTTCGTCGAGGCAGCGCTCGCAGGTCGACCGATCCGCGTGCATGGCGATGGCACGCAGTCACGCTGCTTCCATCATGTTGCCGACAGCGTGCAGAGCTTGCTTGCGATCCTCGCTTCGCCGGCCACGCACGGGCAGGTCCTGAACCTCGGCAGCGATCGCGAGATCACGATGCTCGACCTGGCCACGATGGTGCGCGAGGAAACCGGCAGCGTGAGCGCGATCGAACTCGAGCCGTATGAGGCGGCCTTCGGGTCGGGCTTCGAGGACATGCGCCGTCGCGTGCCGGACCTGGGCAAGCTCCGTGCACTGCTCGGCCCACAACCCGTGCGCGACGTTCGTTCGATCGTGCGCGATGTCGTCGCGTGGCAGCGTTCGCGCACCTGACGGAGCCGGCCTGCGCCAGCCTCGCCCGGCACTGTCCCTCCCTCACGCCGTGATCATCGACCGGCGGCCTTCGCTGCCTGCCAGACCGCCATCGCCTCGGGCATCAACTCATTGAGCCGCTGGATGCGCGTGCTTTCGCTCGGGTGCGTGCTCAGGAACTCCGGCGGGGCCTCGCCACCTGCGGCGGCCATGTTCTGCCAGAGCGGGATCGCCTCGCGCGGATCGAAGCCCGCATCGGCGGCGATGAGCAGGCCGAGATGGTCGGCCTCGCTTTCCTGGCTTCGGCTGAAGGCCAGCGTGCCCAGGCCGAGCGCGTTCATGACGACCTCTTGCGTTCCGGCGTCCGCCTCGGAGAGCTCGAAGCCCGCTGACATGAGCACGTTGAGCGCCGCTTCTTGCGACATGCGTTCGCCGCCGTGGCGTGCGATCGCGTGCGCGGCCTCGTGGCCGATGACGACCGCGAGCTGGGCGTCGGTCTTCGTGACCGGCAGCAGCCCCGTGAAAACCGCACTCTTGCCGCCCGGCAAGGCCCACGCGTTCACGGTCTCTGGATCGTCGATGACGGTCATCTCCCAGTTGAAGCGCCGCGCGATCTCCGGGTGCATGCGATTGGCAGCATCGAAGATGCGTTGGCTCACCTGCATCACGCGGTCGTGCTCGGCACCGCCCGTCAGGACGCGGTGCCCCGCCTGCTTCGCCGCATCAAGCTCCTCGACGTAGGCCTGCTGGCCAAGATCGAGCTCATCGTCCACCGAGAGGATGTTGAACTGGCTCCGCCCGGTGCCGCTGACCTCGGTGCAGGCCGGCTGCAGCAGCAGGGTGGCGATGGCCGCGGCGATCACGACGATGCGTTGCAGATGCATGCACGCAAGGTAGGTGCCCATCATGGGCCGAGCAACCAACCCCAGCCCGCACAGAGCGCGATCGCGATGGGGATGGGCACGCGCAGCCGCGCGGAGGCCACGATGATGAGGACGCAGGGGATCGTCACGGCCCCGCGCCAGTCGAGCGTCGTGGCGATGGGATCGATCCACGCTGCGGCAAGCAGCCCCGTCACGGCAGCAGCGATGCCCGCGAGCGAACGCGCCGCACCGCTCCAGGTCGCCAAGCCATGCCAGCCCCTCATCGCCACAAGCAGCATGAGCATGCCCGGCAGCATGAGTGCGACGGTGCACGCGGCGCTCCACGCGAGGAGCGACGCTGACCCGCCGGGAAGCCCGTGCGTTGCACCGAGGAACGAGGCGATCGAGAAGAGCGGGCCGGGCACGGCCTGCGTGAGCGCATAGCCGCCGGCGAACAGCGATTGGTCCAGCAGACCGGCGTCGACCACGCTGCGTTCAAGCAGGGGCAGCACCACATGGCCGCCGCCGATCACCAGCGAGCCGGCTTGAATGAGCGCGGCCACCAGTCGCGCACCGCGATCCGGCATGGCCGCGAGCACGAACGAGCCGGCGATCAGCGACACCAGCAGCACGCCAGCGGTCATGGTCGATGCACGCGAGGGCAATCGCAGCGGCGGAGCCTGGTCTTGGGGGCGCGCATCCGGTGCGAGCAGCAGGCCAAGGCATGCCGCCACCGCGATCGTCGCGATCGGCAGCCACGGTGCGTGGCACGCGAGTGCGGCAATGGTGGCCATCACAGCGATCGCGCTGCGGCCGGGCCCGATGACGTGCGACCGCGCCATCGCGATGATCGCGACCATCACCACGCCCGCTGCTGCCGCATGCAGCCCAAGCATCCATCCTGCGGAGCGCGCATCGGCAGCATGCGACAGTCCGAGCACGGCACCCGTCATGATGAGCATGCTCGGCAACGTGAAGCCGACAGCCGCCGCCACGGCGCCTGGGAGACAGGCCCGTTGGTGGCCGATCGCAAAGGCCAGCTGGCTGCTGCTGGGCCCGGGGAGCGCAATGGACAGTGCCAGCAGGCTGGCGAAGGCGCGAGGCTCGAGCCAGCGTCGTCGCACGACGAGCTCGCGCTCGAAGAGCGCGATGTGCGCGGTCGGTCCGCCGAAACCGATGCAGCCAAGCACGAGAAAGCGACCGAGCACGCCGAGCGCGGTGCGTGCATCGCTGGTCGGGGTCGCTGGATCGGTCGGCGCCATCAGGCGCGTCAGCCTACGCGTCGGCTCGCCGTGGCATGCTCGCGCGCGCGGATAGCCGGGAGTGCGCGGGCGATGTGGGCGCCGGCAATCGGCGTTGCGGTGCTCCGGGCCTTCGATTGCATGGCTACGAGTGCCGCGGGATCAGCGAGCAACCGATCGATGCGCCAGGCGAGCGTGCCCGGCGTGTTGCAGCGAATCGCGCAGCCCCACTCAAGCAGGTGCGCCGCGTTGCGTTCTTCCTGGCCGGGCACAGGCGCCACGATCACCAGCGGAAGACCCATGGCACGCGCTTCGCTGCTCGAAAGCCCGCCAGGCTTGCCCACGAGCAGGTCCGCAGCAGCCATGAATTCGTGCATGCGATCCGTGAACCCAAGCACGCTGAAGGAGAGTGGTCCACGATGCTCGGCGGCAATCGCCTCGAGCGCCATGCGGGCCGATTCGTTGCGCCCTGTGATCGCCACGATGTGCGCCGGCGTCTGCATGCGCAGAAGATCACGGAAGAGATCGCGCACGGGGCCCGTGCCCGCACCGCCCCACGCGAAGAGGATCACCGGACGGTCCTGCGGCAGGCCATGGGCCGCGCGGCAAGCGGCGCGATCGAGCGGTCGGGAGAAGATCGGGTCGATCGGAATGCCGGTCACCGTGATCCGCGACGAATCGATCCCGCCGAGCTCGAGCATGCGCGCGCTCTCCTCGGCGGCGACGAAGAAGTGGTCGCATGGATCGCAGAACCACATGCCGTGCACGTCGATGTCGGTGACGACCGTGACCAGCCGTCCGTTCCATTCGCCGCGCGCACGGAGCTGGGCCAGGTACTCGGACGCGAGGAAGTGCGAGCAGAGGACCGTGTCCGGCTGCTCGCGCGCGAGCAGCTCGCGCAGCGGCGACAGGCAGGGGTGGTTCACGCGAAACCGCGCCTCGCGGCCGTGCCACGGTCGATCGAGCTTGTCGTACATCCAGCCCAGGAGCGTGGGCATGCGCTGGATCATGCCGAGGTAGCCGCCTCGGTAGATCGAGCGGAAGAGCGGGTGCGCGTGCGCGAGCACGTCCTCCACGCGGATCGAATCGATCGCCATCGATCCCTCGCGCGCGAGCTGTTCGGCCCACGCCTGCACGGCTTGCGCAGCGCGCGTGTGGCCGCTGCCCACGCTTGCGGTCAGGCAGAGCACGCGGCCGGCGTTCGGCCGCTGGTCAGGGGCGTTCGGCATCAGCGCAGCACTCCACCAAGGCTGGTCACGATCGGGCACGTCATCGGTCGCACCGGGGCGACATGGTTGAGCACCACCTGGGCACAGTGCCGCCAGTCGAGTGAGCGCGCGTGCTCGATGCACGACGCGCGTGGCACGTCGAGCGCCCGCATGGCAGCCTTGGCCAGATCCTCGTCGAGCGCGCCGTTGATCCCCGGCTTCACGACATCGATCGGTCCCGTGACCGGGTACGCAGCGATCGGCAACCCGCACGCGTTGGCCTCGAGCATCACGATCCCGAAGGTGTCGGTGCGGCTGGGGAAGACGAACGCGTCGGCGCTCGAGTAGTGCGCAGCAAGGTCGTCGCCAAACCGGTAGCCGGCCCAGTGCACGCCGGCGTAGCGTCGCTCGAGCCGCTTGCGCTCGGGGCCGTCGCCCACGACCACCTTCGTGCCCGGCAGGTCGCAGCGCAGGAACGCCTCGATGTTCTTCTCGACCGCCACGCGGCCCGCGTACAGGAAGATCGGCTTGGGCAGGTCCGCAAGCGCGGGCGGCAGCGGCCTGAACAGGGCCGTGTCGACGCCGCGGCACCACTCCTGGGCGCGAGCGATGCCGTGGCTGCGCAGTTCACGCATGACGCCCGGAGTCGGAGCGAGCGTGGCCTCGGCCGCGCCGTGGAACCACTTCATGAGCCGATACGTGATCGCGGGCGGGATCGCGAAATACTGCTTCAGGTACAGCGGAAACTGCGTGTGGTAGCTCGTGGTGAAGCTGAGCCCGCGCGCCAGGCACCAGTGGCGAGCGCACAGCCCAAGCGGTCCCTCGGTCGCGATGTGCACGTAGTCGGGGTCGAACGCCTCGATGCGCCGGCCGACGGCGCGCGGCGTGCACAGCGCCAGTCGGATCTCGGGGTACTTGGGAGCGGCGACCGTGCGGAAGAGCGACGGGTGCACGACCTCTGTCTCGATGCCGAGTGCAGCGAGCTCGCGCAGGACGTGCCCCCACGTGCGGACCACGCCATTGACCTGGGGCTGCCACGCATCGGTGACGAGCAGGAACCGGCGCGTGTTCGAGGCCATCATCACGCCACGCCCTCGAGCCGCGGTGCAGCCGGGCGCGTGGGCACCTCCGGCAGCGGGAACGGCATCGCGGGCGGGGTCCACTCGTCGTCGGCTTCGTGAAGGGCGGCGTCGGCTGCGCTCGCGGCGCGGACCTTGGCGTTGAACGCCAGGCCGTCGATCACTTCGATGCGGCCGTCGTCATGCTCGACGAGCGCCGTGCAGCTCTCGACCCAGTCACCGCAGTTGTAGTAGGCGATCCCCGCGCCACCGAGGTCGGCCTCGCAGGCACTCTTGTGGATGTGGCCGCAGACCACGCCGTGGAAGCCGCCGCGCCGGGCTTCGGCCACCAGCTCCTGCTCGAAGTTGCTCACGAACTGGCAGACCTTCTTGACCGACTGCTTGATGTCGGCGCTCAGCGAGTAGTACGGCTGGCCGCGGAAGGCGCGCCAGCGGTTCCACCAGCGGTTCACCACAAGCAGCAGGTCGTATGCGATCGCTCCGGCCTTGCTCAGCAGCTGGTGGTGCTGGACCACGAGGTCGTACTGGTCACCGTGGCAGACGAGCAGGTGGCGGCCATCCGCCGTGGTGTGCGTGGCATTCAGCGCGATCTCGATCCCGCCGAACTCGTGCCCGGCGAACTGCCGGGCGCCATCGTCGTGGTTGCCCGGGATGAACACCACGCGGGTGCCGCGTCCGGCCATCTTCATGATGCGGCGTACGACCGTGTTGTGGGCGGCCGGCCACCACCAGCGCTGCTTCAGTCGCCACATGTCGATGATGTCACCCACCAGGAAGAGCTCGTCGCACGTGATGTTTTTCAGGAAGAACGCGAGTTCGTCGGCCTGTGCACCCACCGCACCGAGGTGCGTGTCGCTGATCCAGACCGTCCGGTATCTGCAGCGAGGGGGTCCGGATCGGGGCATGTCGTTTTGTCGGCATCCAACGTCAAGGCGATGTGAGGCCTTGGTGCAGGAAGTGCAAAGTGTGGGTTCGCATCGTTCAGTCCTTGGTCTACCCTCCACCCGTGCCTTACCGAACGACTGCCGCCCTCTGCACGACCGCACTCGCCGGGACCTCGCTCATCGCGTCCGCCGCGATCGCCGAAGGCGTGCACTTCACCTACCTCTGGCATCTTGAGCAGCCGATCTACTGGCCCGACCAGCAGGCCGGCGGTGCGGATCGCTACGAACGCGCGTGGCAGTCGATCCTTCGCCGGGATGGCGGCGCCGCGAATCCCGCGAACGACCTGCGTTCGATCTTCGGCCTCGATGATCGCGTGGCCGCGTACCAGTACCGCCCGCGCGACACGGTGAACTCGATCGCGTGGACGGCCGAAGGCGGCGCCCAGGTCAGCTTCAGCGGCGGCCTGATCGCCAACATCCAGTCCTTCGCCGAAGCCGGCGGCCAGCTCGGGTACAGCCCGTTCTGGGTCGACCCGTGGCGGCAGGCCCGCAACACCTTCACCAACGCCGGCGCGCCCGCGCGGCCGCGCATGGACATCGTGCAGTTCTCGTACCACCACGCGCTGCTGCCCCTGTGCGATGACGACGCGGTGCGCATGGACATCCGGCTCTACAAGGAGGCCTACGCGGGCGTGTGGGGCGCGAACCCCGGCATCAGCAAGGGCTTCTTCCCCAGCGAGATGGCCTTCAGCGAGCGACTCATCCCGATCCTGCAGCAGGAAGGCATCGAGTGGTCGCTCGTGAGCGGCGAGAAGATCTCGCGTGCGTATGCGAACTTCCCCGTTCAATTCGGCTCGGGCGGCGTGAACTGCGATCCGCCGAACAAGGCCGACCAGCTGAACGGTTCGTCACCGGCCTTCAATCGCATCTCGATCAGCCGTGGCTGCGGTCCTGCCGAGGCCCTTCCGGGCTCCTACGTTCCGCATCGCGCGCAGTGGGTGAACCCCGACACCGGTGCCACGAGTTCGATCATCGTGGTGCCCTGCAGCCAGAGCCTGGGCTGGGAAGATGGCTACGCGCCGCTGAGCGTGCAGCGGCTGCAGCAGCTGTCCACGTCGAACGATCCGTCGCGTCCGATGCTCGTGGTGCTCGCGCACGACGGCGACAACGCGTGGGGCGGCGGCTACTCCTACTACAACGAGGCCGTGCCGAACTTCGTGGGCCAGGCCGTCGGCGCGGGCTTCGTGCCCAGCGTCGTGCAGAAGTACCTCGATGCGCACCCGGTGCCCGCGGGCGATCTCGTGCATGTGGAAGATGGCGCGTGGGTGAACGCCGAAGGTGACTTCGGCGCGCCGCAGTTCCTGAACTGGAACTGGCCGCCGGTCAACGCGCAGGGTCAGGTCGACATCGCCAACGGATGGGCCGAGGACGTGCGCAACTGGGCCGTCATCACCGCCGCGCAGAACTGGGTGAGCACCGCCGATGACCTGAGCGCTGCAGCAGGCAGCCCCGTTCGCACGGCGCAGATCCTCAATCCCGGCAGCGCGACCACGCCGGCCGAGCGTGCGTGGCACTTCTTCCTCGGTTCGCTGAACTCGGGCTACATGTACTACGGCACGGCCCTCGACATGGAAGTCAAGCCCACGGTCGCCTGCAACGAAGCGCTGCAGCACGCGGGCACGGTCGTCGGCACCGGCGCCACCGAATCCACGCCGCCCACGATCTGGTACCCGCAGCGTTGGCCATGGAATCCGGGCAGCGTGAACTACGGCGGGCCGTACGGCTACACGCAGAACACCGACGATGGCGACTTCACGGTGTGGAGCCTCGTGCACGACGTGAGCGGGCTGCAGTCGGTCACGCTCAAGTGGCGCCGCGACGTCGACGGGGCGAACCCGCTCTCGAGCACGCAGAACGAGACCTTCGCCGGCGGCGCCGAGGTCGGTGCATGGGAGTCGCTGCCCATGACGACGTCGCTCTTCCCGGCGGAGAACATCTACAACTTCGGCGGCATCGACTTCTTCGAGATGCCGCAGCGGATCGCGCACCGCGTGCACGCCAACATCACCGGCGTCCGCAGCGCGCTGCTGGACTACTACATCGAGGCCGTCGACACGCGCGGCAACGTGGCGCGCAGCCCGATCATGCACGTCTGGGTCGGCGAAGGCACGACCGGTGGCGGTGGTGGTGGCGGCGGTGCGGTGGTCACCGTGAATCCCAGCCCGATCCAGGCAGGCCAGAGCGTGACGGTCTCCTACGACCCAGCGGGTCGGCCGTTGCAGGGCGCAAGCAGCGTCAACCTGCACTACGGCATCAACCAGTGGCAAACCGTGCTGCCTGACGTGCCCATGCAGTGGATCGCCGCCGAGGGCGTGTGGCGCGTCTCGGTGCCGGTCGCGCAGAACGCGCAGCAGTTCGATGCGGTGTTCAACAACGGCACGGGCACGTGGGACAACAACAACGGCGGCGACTGGCACTTCCCCGTGCAGGGCGGCACCACGCAGAGCGACTGGGTGATCGACGGCCAGCTCGACGCCGATGCCACGCTCGTGGCGCAGAACGGCAACCAGCGCTTGTGGGCTGGCATCAAGCTCGGTCGGCTCTACGTGGCGACGCAGGATGCGGGCGGCGGCGAGGATGCCTTCGTCACGGTCGCTGCCGAAGCGCCGGGGTCGCTGCGCGCCGCGATGTGGGGCAAGAGCGGCTTGGTCGCGGGGTGGAATGCGTTCCTCGGCGCCGAGAACGACAACCAGTTCAGCGGTTGGTTCGATGCTGCGAGCGTGCTGCGCACCGGTGCCGCCTGGCGCAGTGCGCGCGGCGGTGCGAACGGCGTGCTCCGAGGGCTCTTCGACCTCGTGACGGCCTTCGGCAGCAACCCCGAGCGCATCGCGCTGGCGAGCCTGCGCTACGCCAACGCGAACGCCGGTGCGCTGCGCGCGGTGCTGCAGGTGCCGCAGAGCCTCGACGGCGACGGCGATGCCGAAGCCGGCGAGTGGCAGCTCGCCCAAGCCTGCGCGATCACGGTGGGCGCATCATGCTGCCCCGGCGATCTCGATGGCAACGGCACGGTCGATGGGGCTGACCTCGGCTTCGTGCTTGGTGCGTGGGGCACGTCGTCGGGCGATCTCACCGGCGATGGCCAGACCGATGGCGCCGATCTTGGCGCGCTGCTTGGTGGCTGGGGCGATTGCCCCTGAGCACCGTCACTTCGCTGGGCCAACGGCCCACACCGTCGTGGTGCCGCTGACCTCGTTGCAGGTCACGACCAGCGGTCGCTTCGTGGGATTGCGATCCGCAGGGATGAAGAGCACGCCCTCCGGGGCCAGATCACCGGCGGCCTTCAGCACGGCGGCATCCTTCGCTGCCTTGGTCAGATCGACCGAAGGATCGCACCGCGTGACGTAGTCGATCACGCGCGGCTTCGACGGGTCGGTCAGGTCGATGACGACGACGCCGTGCGATCGCTCCAACCCAACGAAACCAAGGCGTTGTCCATCGACCATGCCGATCGCCAGTCCCTCGGGCTCGGGGCCCTTGGCGTCGCTGCGCCCATCGGCCCATGGCGTCGCATCGAGGTCGGCATTGAAGCTGGCTGGATGGCGCTCGGCGACCAAGCGCTCGAAGGCATCGCCGCTGTCCCACGCGAGGTCGAGCCGTGGCGATGCCTCGCCGGTGGCAGGCACGAATCGCCAGAGCGACATGCTCCGGCCCCCGAAAGCCACGGGCTGATCGAGCATGCCGTCGCCATCGGCATCCGAGGCAACGCGCGACACGATCAGTCGATCGAGTTCCGGCGCGCGGGGCGCTGCGGGTGCGCGCGGGGCATCGCCCCAACGGATGCCCTCCTTGAAGGAACCTTGCTCGCGCTCCTCGCCCTCGTTCGCGGTGACGAGCCAGAGCGCGCCACCATGCTCGAAGCAGGCGATCGCATCAGGCTGCACGAGGCCGCGCACTGGATGCGG
>VGXJ01000005.1 GCA_016873375.1 Phycisphaerae bacterium | reverse complement strand
AACAGCTGGAACTCGGTCGTCACGGCGCTCGTGTCGAGCCTGACTGCTGGCACCGTGAACGACGAGATCGCCTACGTCGTCGTGGCCAACCAGACGACTGCGAACAGCGCGACCACGGCCTTCACCGCCGCAGGCGCCAACATGAGCAAGGTCGTCTTCATCATCCAGCCGAGCAATTCGATCTGGATGCGCGACTACGGGCCGCACTTCGTCTTCCAGGGCGGTGCGCTCGCCGTCGTCGACAGCCACTACTACCCCAATCGTCCGTCGGACAACTTCCTGCCGACGCTCATCGGCGACCTGACGCTGGGCGTACCCACGCTGGACCAGGGTCTTTACTACTCGGGCGGCAACTTCCAGCCCGGCCCGAATCGCAGCGGGTTCTGCACGGCGTTGATCAACCTCGACAATCCCAGCTCTGGAGGCCACACCGAGGCGCTGATCCGCGAACTCCACGACACCTACCAGGGCATCGACACGCTGCACATCCTGCCGCAGCTGCCGTTCTCGGTCGATGGGACCGGACACATCGACATGTGGATGTACCTGGTCGATGACAACACAGCCATCATCAGCGAATTCATCGCTGGATCGAATGCGACGGCGATCAGCGTGACCAACAATGCGGTGCCCTACATGCAAGCACTCGGATTCGAAGTCATCCGTCCGCTGGCGTGGAACGACGGTGCGGGCACGCACTTCACCTACGCCAACGCCTACCGCGTGAACAACCGCATCTTCATCCCCTGCTACGGCACGCAGCTCGTGGCTGGCGGAAACTCGGCGTACAACGCGCGTGACACGGATGCCCTGGCGAAGTGGCAGCAGGCAGCAGGTCCCGGCGTGCAGATCGTGCCGATCCAGTGCTCGAGCATCATCACGGCATCGGGCGCGATCCACTGCATCGTCAAGCAGGTGCCGCGCTACACCGACCTGCTGCCGGCGGCCCATGTGGTCGAGCCGGCCGGCAACGAGGTCTGGCTCCAGGGGGCCACGCAGCAGATCCGCTGGAACGCGAGCGACACGAACAACGCCGCGCTCGCCAATGTGGACCTGGCATACTCGCTCAACGGCGGCACAAGCTGGACCCCGATCGCAAGCGCGATCCCCGACTCGGGCAGCTACACCTGGACGGTGCCCGCAGTCGAGGCCTCGTCGGCACTCGTCCGCATCGTGGCACGGGCCACCGACGGTGACACGACGATCGGCGTGAGCAATCCGTTCCGCATCGCGACCGGCACGGCCGCGACGTACGACTTCGCCAGCGGCGCAGGCGTGACCCGCTTCGGTGCGGGTTCGGCGACCGCGAGCTGGACCAACGTGAACGCCAACGCCAATCCGGTCACGACCGCACTGACCGCGGCCAACTACACCGCGCTCTCGACGTCGAATGCGACCGGCGGCTCGACCGATGCCAACCGGTACATCACCCCCACGCTCGCGTCGACCAGCGAAGCCACCCACGTCTTCCGGTTCGTGATCAGCGAGCCCGTGGCCGACATCGACGAACTCCGTGTGCGCTGGGAGGGCTACGCGGCCAACTGCACGCAGAGCGAGCTCTACATCTGGAACAACGCACTGGGCAACTGGGGCGACGCGAACGGCCTGGGTGGCCAGAACCGCTACCTGGATTGCTTCGCCGGCAACCGCGACGAGAACCTCACGGCTTCGCTGCGCACGAACCTTCAGAACTTCGTCGCGGCCGACGGTACCGTGCGGTTCCTGGTCTACGGTGAGCGCCCCGCGGATGAGACCTATCACGACTACATGTCGCTCACGGTCATCCGTGCCAACGATCCCGCACCTGCGTGCCCCACCGATCTCGATGGCAACGGCCTGACGGACGGCGGCGATCTGGCCGTGGTCCTGGGCTCATGGGGCGCGTGCAGCGGATGCGCTGCCGACCTCGATGCGAGCGGTGCGGTTGATGGCGGCGACCTGGCCGTGCTGCTGGGCTCGTGGGGCGCGTGCCCGTGAACGACGCCACCTGAAACAGCCCGCGAGAGGTCGCTTGCGAGCGGACCTTCGGCGTGATCAGCGCGTCACGGCGGCTGTCGCTTGGGCGCCTGACGTCACCGTGGCTTCGGCATCCTTGCGATTCAGCATGAGGGTGCGCACGTCAGGATCGACGATGGCCTTGGCCGGGCGGAACGGGCTCTCGATCGTGAACTCGATTGTCTCACCCGGGCCGATCGTGCGGCGCGCGCGCGCATCCTGGTACTCCGGCCGCTGCGTCGCTGCGACAGCTCGCTCCTCGGCAGTGCGCACGATGGCGGCCGCTGGCCAGCGGTCCTCCCCGTTGGTGACGGCCACCTCGAGCGGCACGGTGCCGGTGCCGGCGTTGCGCACCGAGAGCACGGTGCGCCACGTGCCGCCCTCGGCCGTGGGCTCCGTGGCGATGGCCGAGTCGATCTTGAACTCCGGCACGACGACATCGAGGAACCACTGCTTCACGAACGCGTCGTACGCAGCGGGGTCGGCGGCGTGCGGACGCATCGCCTCGATGAAGTCCTGCAGGAGCGGGAAGTCGGGTCCGGTGAGGAACGCGCCGATGAAGGCCTTCACGCCGGCATCCATGCGCTCTTCGCCAAGGTGCTCCATGAGCATCCAGAAGACCCAGCCACCCTTGTCGTACGTGACCGTCCCGTCGCCGTTGCGCGAGCCATCCAGCTCGACCATGGGCAATTCGTCGTCGGC
The DNA here is from genome assembly GCA_016873375.1 of Phycisphaerae bacterium. Lineage (GTDB taxonomy): Bacteria > Planctomycetota > Phycisphaerae > Phycisphaerales > SM1A02 > SYIB01. The sequence goes on along the minus strand of VGXJ01000005.1, from coordinate 16,520 downwards.
GCTGCGCGAGTTGCCGTAGATGAACTCGATCTGCCGCATGAATCCCATGCGTGCACGCTCGCCGCGCAGCTGGCGGATCAATCGCGCGGTCGACCAGTGCGCCATGCCCTCGCTCAGGATGTTGCCGCCGGGACCGTCGCCCGGTCGGAGGATGTTCCCCCACCACTGGTGCGCTGCCTCGTGCGCGGTGACCATGAACGGCGTGTCCTGCTCGGGCGTGGGCTTCGACATGAAGCCGATCCCTTCACTGAACACGATGTTGGTCGGGAAGCCCTGCGCATACCCCGCGAGCGCCGGGAACTCGCTGATGCGCAGCTCCTTCCACGGATAGGGCCAGAACCACTTGGAATACCACTCATGCGCGCCATCGAGGGCCTCGAGCATGGCAGGCACGTTGAAGCCGTGCTGCGGGAGGTGCCAGATCACCGTCGACCTGCCGCGCGATTCTTCCCAGCGACCGGCCGCCAGGTTGATCGCCATGATCGGGTGATCCGACTGCCAGTGCATGGTCCGCACGCCATCGGCGACGGTGTCGACCGTGCAGATGCCCGGCATGTTCGCGCGGAACTCCTCGGGGATGCGCACGACCGCCACCATGGTGGTCTCGCCGCCGGTGCCGAACGCGGTCTTCGTGATCTTCTTCCAGTCATCGGGGCCCGGGCGCTTGGGCTCGGGCACGCGATCAGGATCCTGACCCACGCCGTCGACGAAGCCGACCATGGGCAGGAAGCTCGGACCGAAGCTGTTGAGAAGCACCGCGGACCGGATGATGAACTCGTCGGCGCCGCCGGGGTTGGCAGGCGTGGTGCGGCCGGGAGCCACGTGACGGAACGCCAGTTCGATGCTCGCCCCGGGCGCCAGCGGTTCACGCGGCGTGAAGACCCACAGGCCTGATCGGTTCGCCACGCGCTGCGCCCACGGGCTCAGCCGACGCGCGGCCGCGACGGTCTCGTCGGTCCACTCTTCGCCCTCGAACTCGAAGGACAGCCCGGTGAAGGTCGTGTTGGGCGTGATGGCGAACTGGCGCATGGGGGCATCCGTGCGGTTGGTCAGGACATAGGTCCCGTCCACCGCGATCGTGCCCGCCTCGGGATCCACATCGAGGTCGAGTGCCGCACCCGTGATGAGCGGCTGCGGCGCATCGCGCCAGGTGCGCTCGTTGGCGACGAAGTAGTCGCGCTGACGGCGTCGCTCGGGTCCGCCGCCATCGCCGCTGCGGACCATGAGCGCCAGCGCCGTCGCGCAGACGATTGCCGGCGCACCGAAGACCATCAGGCGTGCGGCTCGGCGCCACGCCACGTTCCACTGCAGTCGCGACGTGATGCCCTGTGCATCGGGTGCGCGGCGACGCCACCACTCGACCGACGCGTGCAGCATGACCAGTCCGATCAGGATCCACAGCACGCGGTTGAGCGCGAGCGCCGTGCGGTCGAGCGGCAACAGCTCGAAGTCGGTCCAGATCATGCCATTCCAAAGGTGCCAGTTGAACACCCAGTTCATCCACCCACGCGTGACGCACCAGCCGGTCACGACCAGCGCACCGATGCCTGCGAGGTAGTTGGCGTAGCGGTTGCGGAAGAGGCTCCATGCCAGAGCCAGGAAGCACATCCACGCGAAGAGCGTGGCCGAGAGCAGCGCGCCCCACGCCAGCACGAAGGGCAGCACGGACGGCGGCAGGAAGATGCCCGTCTCCCCTGCCTGGACCAGCGTCGCGACGGCCATCGACGACCAGACGGCCCCAAGCACGGTCAGCACCACGGTCAGGGCGCACGCGGCCATCTTGCCCACGACCAGGGAAAGCGTGGGCGCGGGGCTTGCACTCACGATCGCCCCGAGTCGCACGCGATCATCGCGCGCCAGGCTCTCGGTGAAGTAGTAGAGCACCATGAAGAGCGAGAGCAGCGTGACGGTGTTGTAGGACTCGGCGGCGAACGTCCCGGCCGAGACGAGCGACGGCGTGTCGAAGGGTCCGGGGCGGAAGATGAACCCCACGCACTGCAGCACGATGAGCGGCACGAAGATGGCCAGGCCCGGGGATCGCCGCAGCTCGCGCGCTTCGGCGCGGAAGGCGTTGAACGCCGCCGAAAGGGATGCACCGAACCCACCCGGCGCCGTGCGCATGCCGAGCGCCGCAATGGAACGATGCTCATGCGGAGGTGCAGACGGGATCCGCGCGCTCTCGGCGGCAGCGATGACCGAGGCCACGCGCTCGGCGGGAACGACGTACGGCGACCGCCACCGACGCTGCTCGCGCCGGGCGGCAATGACCAAGGCGACGGCGCCGAGCGCGACCAGCCCCAGCCGCTGGCCGATCATCAGCGCGTCGAGCTTCAGCGGCTGCGTGTTGTAGAACGTGACGCCCCGGTCCACGTTGAGGTAGGTCTCGTTGATCCAGCGGTAGGCGGCGAGGTCGGCGACCTGCAGCGCCGCGTCGGCCCAGCCCGGCAGCCAGCTCGGCGAGAAGTTCCAGAAGAAGAAGACGCTGCTCAGGAGCACCGCCACAGGCAGCGCAAAGACGACCACGGCCTGGCGCGTGAGCGCTCCGAGCGCGAACGAGATCGCACCGAGCGAGAGCATCGGCAGCACCGTGAAGAGCAGCATGGGCCACAGGTAGTTCGCCAGGGCGAACGCACCGCGCATCCGCTCGGGCTCCTCCACGGGATAGAACTCGAAGAAGACCATCTGCAGGATGGCGTTCACCGCGGCAATGGCGAGGTATGTCGCTGCCACGCCGAGCCAGCGCCCGACCACGTACTCGCGCGGCGTCAGGCCCGTGCTGCCGATGATCGGGATCACGCGGAGCGCGTCGTCTTCGGTGGGCGCGTTGCCGAACGCGGTGCAGACGAAGAAGACCCAGAACAGCGCGAACACGACCATGTCCATGAACGCGAGGTTGAACTCGCTGTTCAGGAAGGCGCGCTCGCCGCCGGCGACCCTGCTGCCTGCGCCGATGGTGACGCTGCCCGCAGAGAAGCCCCAGTTCAGGAAGAGCAGGATGACGATGAGCATCCAGACCGACGGGCGGCGCCAGGCGGAGCGGAGTTCGAGCGCGGCCAGGGAGAGGGCTCGTTGCATGGTTCGGTGCTCCGTGGATCAGGCGACGGCGATCGGCGGCGTGCTGCGCTGGGCCCGGCTCTCGTCCATCACGCCGAAGTAGACATCCTCGAGGGTGGGCGGCACGGTGGTGAAGCCATCGGGCCGATCGCTGGCATCGCCCTGCACGCGGGTCCGGAACATGGAGCCCTCGACGAGCACCGCCTGCGTGACGCGGTGCGACGCGCGCAGCCGGTCGAGCGCGTCGAGCGACACGATGCCCTCGTGGACGCGACCGTCGAGCCTCTGGCGCGCCTCAGCAGTGCCCCCGCTCGTCACGCAGCGACCGCCGCGGATCACCGCGAAGCGCGGGCAGAGCGTGGCGATGTCCTCGACGATGTGCGTGGACAGCAGCACGATGCGATCGCGGCCGAGTTCGGCCAGGATCCGGTAGAAGCGCTGTCGCTCCTCGGGGTCGAGGCCCGCGGTGGGTTCGTCGACGATCACCAGGCGCGGGTTGCCCGCGATCGCCTGCGCGATCCCCAGACGCTGCCGCATGCCGCCGGAGTAGGTCCGCACCTTGCGCTTGGCCGCGTCGGCCAGATTGACCCGCTCGAGGAGTTCATCGACGAGGCGCTTGCGACCCTGCGGTGCATCGACGCCCTTCAGCCGAAGCAGGAAGTCGAGCATCTGCGCACCACTGAGCGACGGATAGAAGCCAAAGTCCTGCGGCAGGTAGCCCAGGCGGCTCCAGACGGCACGCGGGTCCTTCACGATGTCGGCGCCGTCGAGCGTGACCGAGCCGCCGGTCGGCTCAAGCAAGCCCGCGAGGATGTTCATGAGCGTGCTCTTGCCCGCACCGTTGGGACCGAGCAGGCCGAAGAGACCCTCGGGAATCTCAAGGGAAACACCCTTCAGGGCAGCCACGGGACCTGGGTAGATCTTGACGAGGTCGTTGATGCGGAGCATGGGCGGAGTCCTTCTGCTGTTGTCGTATAATAGTGAATTGTCAACGGTGAACGGACGGCACCGCGTGGGGCCGGGCCACCTGAATCGCCTGAACGACGTGCCCGTAGATCCAGCCCAGGCCGCGCATCGTCCACAACGTGATGGTGGCGAGCACCAACCCAAGGCCGACGCTGGACAGCGCAAGCGACATCGGGAGCCGGATCGTGCCGTCCGCGGCAGGCTTGAGTTCGGTCCAGAGGTACTGCACGCGGTCGACATCGGACGACAGCGTCACGAACGGCACGTTGGCCGCCTGCAGCAGCGGACCCGTGACCATCGCCAGGCTGAGCGCCGACATCGTGATGGTGACGACGAACAGCGCCACGCTCACGGGGAAGTTGGCATACAGGTAGCCCAGCGACAGCCAGCTGCGCACGTCCTTGAGCCAGCACCAGATCCGTTGCCAGAAGCCGACACCGGCCACGCCATGCACCGGCTGCACGCGCCGAGGCATGCGCACGCCGAGCAACGCCTGCACCACGGCACCCTCGACCAGGCAGAGCGCGCGCGCCGAGCCCAAGAGCAGGACGAGCAGCGGCAGACCAAGCACGATCGGCAGCAATCCGATGGCGAGACTGCCCAGCACCACCGCCCAGACGAAGCAGCCCGTGGCCACGACGAAGCCCACGCCGCCGAAGTAGAGCAGCGCACCCCATGCCCGGGAATCGAACCAGATGCCCACGATGGGCACGTCGCGGAGCCGCGGTGCGGGGACCTGCGCGGGTGTCGCCACGGCCGCCGTCGGCGCGCCACGTGGCGATCCATCGGTGCTTGGCGGATCGACCGAGCGACCGCTGGTTTCGTCGGTTTTCCCAGCAGGATCAGCAGGAAGGCCCCGGTACGCGGCGGCGATCTCATCGACCGGTCCATACGCCTCGATCGCCTGCTCCACGGGCACCCCCCGCCGCACCGCCGCCTGCAGATGCTCCTCGGCATCGATCAAGGCATCATGGGCCAAGGCAGGGTCGGCGCCATGCAGAGCCACCTCGAGGCGGGCGAGATAGCCCTCGATCGACGAGGGGGACGGAGCGTGGTCAGCGTCGTGCATCGGTTTCTCCCAGCACCCTGTTCACCCATCGGCTGCTCGCGCGCCACGACTCGGCCCACGAGGCAAGCACGCGTCGACCCTCGGCGGTGAGCGTGAAGCACTTGCGTGCCGGCCCCTCGGTCGATGGAACGAGCGTGCTGCGGACCAAGCCGTCGGTCTCCATCGAGCGGAGCATGGGATAGAGCGTGCCTTGCTTGAAGCTCAGGCCATCGGGCGCCTCGTCCGCGAGCTGCCGGGCGATCTCGTAGCCGTGGATCGGCTCATCGCTGCGGGCGATCACGGCCAGGACGACCAGCCAGGACGTGCCGGTGCTGAGGTCCCTGTTCAGGCGGTCATGGAGCGGCGAGGCCATCGGCCAGTAGTGTACATCACACAGTACTGGGTGTCAAGCACCACCAGCCCCTCACTTGCGGATGCCGAGGTCGCGGTTGACCTTGGCCTTGCGGCCACGGATCGTCGCGCCGCGCAGCACCCGGACCACATGGTCCACGTCGCGCGCCGGAAGCTCGACGATCGTGTAGAGCTCGGCGATCTCGATGTCGCCGATGCCGCGCGGGTTCACGTTGGCTTCGTTGGCGATGGCGCCAACGACATCGGCCGGCCGCACGCCTGCCTTGCGGCCGAGCCCAATGAAGATGCGCTCCATGTCCTGGGGATCGCGGTCGTTCCACTGGCCACGCGGGGCACCGCGCTGCGGCGGGCGATCCTGCCACTGGCCGCGCGGCGCGGCTCCTCCTCGCGGCGCGCCGCGATCCTGCACCCGTTCGCCGCCTTGCGGAGCGCCATCCGGCCGCGGCCCGCTCCATTGCCACCCGCGCGAGGCGCGCTGGCCTGCATCTGCCGGCACGGAGGGCTCTCGTCGCGGCCGATCGTTGCGCCCGAAGCCTTCGATGACCGGGATGTCGGCCTCGTCGCGCGCGGCGTCGCCCTCGAGCGCTTCATGCGCCAAACGTACGGCCGCGGCCGCCACATCCATGGGATCGAACTCCGAGGCGAGCGCCTCGGCCACCGAGCGGTACGCCTCGAGGTCGCCGGACTCGAGCACCTCGCGCACGGCGCCCTTGGTCATGTCGAGCCGTCGCGCCTTCACATCCATGGGCGATGGCACGGTGGCGATCGAGATCTTCTGCTTCGTGGCCTGCTCGATGTTGCGCAGCAATCGATGGCCACGCGGTTCGACGAGCGAGATCGCCACGCCTTCGCGGCCTGCGCGGCCCGTGCGGCCGATGCGATGGACATACGCCTCGGGCGATGACGGCACGTCGAAGTTCACGACGTGCGTGAGGTGATCGATGTCGATGCCGCGCGCCGCGACGTCGGTCGCGACGAGCAGGTCGACGGTCCCCGCCCGTGCGCGGGCCATCACGCGGTCACGCTCGGCCTGGCCCATGCCGCCGTGCAGCGAAGCGACTCGGTAGCCGCGGCCCACGAGGCGCTCCGCGAGTTCGTCGACCTCCAGCCGGGTCCGGCAGAAGACCAGGGCCAGCGTTGGCGACTCGAGATCGAGCACGCGGCCGAGCGCAGCGATCTTGTGCGGGCGCGGCACGATGTAGGCCGTCTGGCGCACCTTGGGGACAGAGCCCTTGGTCGCGGCATCGCGAGCGATCAGGATTCGCTCGGGGTCGCGCAGGTGCTTTTCGGCGATGGATGCGATGCGCGGCGGAAGCGTGGCGGAGAAGAGCGCAGTCTGCCGCGCCTCGGGCGTGCCTTCGAGGATCAGCTCGAGGTCCTCGGCGAAGCCCATGTCGAGCATCTCGTCGGCTTCGTCGAGGGCCACGATGCGCAGGCCCGAAAGATCCAGGGTTCCCCGGCGCATGTGGTCGAGCGCGCGACCCGGCGTGGCGACGACCACATGCACCCCGCGACGCAGCGCCACGACCTGGCGGTGGAACTCCTGGCCACCGTAGATGGGTGCCACGGCAATGCCCAGCCCCTTGCCGTAGCGGTGGCATGCTTCGCAGACCTGCACGGCGAGTTCGCGCGTGGGGACGAGCACCAAGGCCAGCGGCTTCAGGGATTCGGGCTTGGTGCTTCCCACGAGCTGCAGGATCGGCAGGGCGAACGCCGCGGTCTTGCCGGTGCCCGTCGCTGCTTGGCCAAGCAGATCGCGACCAGCAAGAAGTGGCGGGATGGCGGCCTTCTGGATGGGCGTGGGCTCTTCGTAGCCCAGGGACGCGAGTTCAGTGACCAGTTCCGTGCCGAGTCCCAATGCTTCGAAAGTATCGCTCACCGGAAGAGGCTACCGTCCCTTCATGAACCCCACCACCACGATCCTCGACGCCCACGCTTGGCTCCGATGGATGACCGGTCGCAGCCTCGCTGCATGCCGATCGCTGACGCACGAGGAACTCCATCGCGACTTCCCGATTGGCTTGGGAAGCGTGCACGCCACGCTGCTCCACCTCTACGGTGCGGAGCGGATCTGGATCGGCGTCGTCACGGGCAGTGCCGCCGCGCTCACGATGCCGACCGCGGCCGAGTGCCCCACGCTCGATGCACTCGAGGCAGCATGGCCGGCGACGCGTCGCGAGTGGGATGCGTTCCTCGATGCGCTCACACCTGAGGAGTGCGCGCGCGTGGTCGAGCGCGTCCGCGATGGACGCGCGTACCGACAGACGGTCGCCGATGCTTGCATGCAGGTGCCCACGCACGCGCTCTACCACAACGCGCAGCTGAGCTTCATGTTCCGATCGATGGGCCACGCGCTGCCAGACTCGAGCTGGATCCTGTGGGCGCGCGAGCGGCTGTCGTAGTTGCGGAGGGATGCCGTGCAGCGTGTACCCTCTCCGGTCCCGCCATGAGCCAGCCCGACCACCCACGCCGCACCTTTGCGATCATCTCGCATCCCGATGCCGGCAAGACCACGCTGACCGAGAAGTTCCTGCTCTACGGCGGTGCGATCGACCTTGCCGGCTCCGTGACGAGCCGCAAGGACCGACGGGCCACGGCCAGCGACTGGATGGACCTTGAGAAGCAACGCGGCATCTCGGTGAGTTCCACGCTGCTCCAATTCGATTACTCGGGCTACCGCGTGAACCTGCTCGACACGCCGGGCCACCAGGACTTCAGCGAGGACACTTACCGCGTGCTCACGGCCGTCGATGCCGCGGTCATGGTCATTGACGCAGGCAAGGGCGTCGAGGCCCAGACGCGAAAGCTCTTCGAGGTCTGCCGCCGCCGTGGCGTGCCCATCTTCACCTTCATGAACAAGTGCGACCGGCCGACGCGTCCCCCGCTCGACTTGGTCGACGAACTCGAGAAGATCCTGGGCATCGGCGCCTACCCGGTGAACTGGCCAATCGGCACGGGCGCCAACTTCCGCGGCGTCTACGACCGCGCTGCACGGCAGATGCACCTCTTCGAGCGCACGAGCGGCGGCGCGTTCGTGGCACCCTCGACCGTCGGCGGGATCGATGATCCACGCCTGCTCGAGCGTCTGGACAGCGATGCCCACACCGAGAGCCTCCAGGAAGTGCAGATGCTCGACGAGACCGGCGGTGCCGGCGCGGCGTTCGACCGCGAGGCCGTGCTGGCCGGGCGCGTGACGCCCGTCTACTTCGGCAGCGCGATCAACAACTTTGGCGTGCAGCTCCTGCTCGATGGCTTCCTTCGCGACAGCAGCCCCCCGACCGCGCGCCAGTCGCGGGCGGGTCGCATTGAGCCCGCCGACGAGCGCTTCAGCGGCTTCATCTTCAAGATCCAGGCGAACATGGACCCCAAGCACCGAGACCGCATCGCGTTCCTGCGCGTGGTCTCGGGCACGTTCGAGCGCGAGATGCAGGTCGTTCATGCGCAGAGCGGCCGGCGTGTGCGTCTGGGCAACGCCGCCAAGCTCTTCGGCAACCAGCGCGAGACCGTCGACCACGCAGTCGCTGGCGATGTGGTGGGCCTGGTCGGCAACGACCTTTTCGGCATCGGCGACACGCTCACCGACGACCGCACGATCGTCTTCGACGAGATTCCCGAGTTCACGCCCGAGTGCTTTGCCTACCTGCACAACCCGCAGCCGGGCAACTACAAGAAGTTCAACCTCGGGCTCGAGCAGCTGCTGCGCGAAGGCGTGGCCCGGAAGTTCGAGACCGTCGGCAGCGGCACCAAGATCGCGCTGCTCGCGGCCGTCGGTCCGCTGCAGTTCGAGGTGATGGCGCACCGCCTGAAGGGCGAGTACGGCGCGGAGAGCCGGCTCGAGAGCGCACCGTGGCAGATCACGCGGTGGTGGCGCCGCAAGGGCCTTGATGCACCGATGATGGCCGAGGAGCGCGAGATGGAACTCCCCGATTCACCACAAGGTTCGCGCCTGGCGTGGGATGACCGCGGTCGCGGCGTCGTGCTCTTCAGCGACCACTGGCCCGTGCGGTTCTTCCAGGAGCGCAACCCCGAGATCGAGCTCTCGGCCGTGCCGTGGGACCATGCTGCGGCGATCGCCATGGATTCTGCGCAGCAGATCCGTCGCTGATCACGCGCAGGCCGTGAGCCATCCACGCGCAGCACCCGCTCACGGCACCCACAGCTCAGTTCGGTGCCACCCTCGACGCAAGGGCATCAAGCAACCGATCCGCCGCAGACGGCGCACGATCGAGAAAGAGCGACGGCTCGACAAGCTCCAACTCCATGAGGAGCGGCTGGCCGCATCGGCCGATCGCCAGATCCACCCGCGCATAGGCGGGCACGCCGTGGCCGAGTTCCTTGGTCGCGTCGAGCACGCGGTGCGCGACATCGAGCTCCTCGGCGGTGGGCTCGACCAGGCCCCGTGACTGCTCCGGCTCGCCTGACCACCGCGCACCCTTGCGGACCGAGTGCGAGAACGCGCCGTCGATCATGACCAGGTTCGTCTCGCCGCGATCGATCACGCTCGGCAGGAAGGGCTGCACCAAGAGATCGCGGCCTGCATGCTCCAACCGGTGCGACTGCGCGCGATCGTGATCGTCCGCGCCAACGCGGATCGTGCCGAACGAGCCAGCGCTCTCGGCGGGCTTGAGCACGAGTTCACCGTGACGGGCAAAGGCCTCGTGCCAGTCGTGGGACTCGCCGGGGCCCAGCAGCGTGGTGGGCACGATCGGAACGCCGTTAGCCTCGAGGTCGAGCAGGTACCGCTTGTGCAGGTTCCAGTGCAGCATCTGGGGCGGGTTCACCAGCACGGTCCGCGCCCCCGTCGAGCCGATCCAGTGCCGAAACGCATCGATCTTCCCGAGGTAATCCCACGTCGACCGCACGAGCACCGCATCGAACTCGCCCCACGCGACGGCTGCATCATCCCAGGCACACACCCGGCACGACCAACCACGCCTCGTAGCGGCCGCAGCAAGCACCGGCAGGTCGCCGTCGGGCCGTGGAAGTTCTCGCGCGGTGACGAGAGCGATGCGCATCGGCCGATCGTACGGCCCGGGCGACGCATGCAGCGGGCCGGGGAGCGCCGCCACGAGCCACCACTCACGCACCGCGCCGAAGCAGGCGCAGGCTGTTGAGCACCACGCTCACGCTGCTCAGCGCCATCGCCGCGCTCGCCAGCATCGGCGGCAGCATCCAACCGGTCCATGGCCAGAGCGCGCCGGCGGCCAGCGGAATCATGACCGCGTTGTAGCCGAAGGCCCACCAGAGGTTCTGCGTGATGGTGCGCAGCGTGCGCCGTGCCGAGCGCACCGCGATCGGCAGCGCGACAAGGTCTCCGCGCATGAGCGTGAGGTCCGCCGCCTCGAGCGCGATTGCAGCACCGCAGCCCATGGCGATCCCAACTTCGGCCTGAGCGAGGGCAGGCGCATCGTTGATGCCGTCGCCCACCATGGCCACGCGCTCACCACCACGCTGCAGTCCGATGATCGAGTGCGCCTTGTCGTGCGGCAGCACGCCCGCGATGACGCGGTCGATGCCCACCTCTGCAGCGATGGCCCGTGCCGGTGCGACACGGTCGCCCGTCAGCATCACAGGTTCGATGCCAAGCGCGCGCAGCGAAGCAACAGCCGCTCGGCTGCTTGGACGCGATGCATCGCGGAGCTGGATCGAACCGAGCACGCGATCGTCCACGGCAACGACCGCGATCGTCGAAGCCTCGTCATCAAGGGCCGCTGCGGCGAGCCCAGCCGACGCGGCAATCCACGCTGGCGTGCCAACACGCACGCGCTGGCCACCGACCACGCCCTCCACGCCTTGCCCGGGATGCGCCACGACCTCGGAGGCGGGCTTGGGCAGGATCCCCCGCTCCTCGGCGGCGGCAACAATGGCTCGCGCCAGCGGGTGCTCGCTCGCGCGCTCGATCGATGCCGCCATCGACAGCACTTCGCGCTCGGTCGCGGCGCCGAGCGTCGTCACACCGTGCACGCGCGGGCGTCCCTCCGTGATCGTGCCGGTCTTGTCGAGCACGACTGTGGTCACCCGCGCAAGTGCCTCGAGTGCGGCGCCGCCCTTGACGAGGATGCCTCGGCGAGCAGCCGCTGCCGTGCCGGCCATGATCGCAGCGGGCGTGGCGAGCCCCATCGCGCAGGGGCACGCGATGATCAGCGTCGAGACGACAGCCACGAGCGCACGTCCGAACCTGTTCTCCTGCGGTCCCAGCACCATCCACGCCACACCGGTGACGACCGCGATGGCCAGCACGACGGGGACAAAGCGTGAACTCACGCGATCGGCCAGCCGCGCGATCGGCGCCTTGCTGCCTTGTGCCTCTTCCACCGCACGCACGACCTGCGCCAGGACCGTTGCGCTGCCGACCTTGGTGGCGACCATGCGCAGCGCGCCAGCGCCGTTGACCGTGCCGCCGAACAGGCGATCACCCGTGGCCTTGTCGACGGGCATGGGCTCGCCCGTCAGCATTGATTCATCGACGCTCGATCGTCCTGATTCGATGGTGCCGTCGACCGGCACCCGGCTGCCCGGGCGAATCAGGACGAGCTCCCCGACCTCGACCTCCGCCGCGCTGATCTCGCATTCGATCCCGTCGCGGAGCACGACCGCCCGTGGCGGTGCAAGGTCCACCAGCGACTCGATCGCGTGACTGGCTGATCGAGTCGCTCGCCACTCAAGCCACTTCCCCAGCGTGACCAGCACGACGATCGATGCCGCTGCCTCGAACTGCAGCGGCTTGCCGTGTGCATCGGCTGCGCCTGCATCGCGCGCCAGCTCAGTGAGCGCGGGGACGAGGAGCACCAGCACCGACCAGAGCCATGCCACGCCGCTGCCGAGGGCGACCAGCGTGTCCATCGATGTCATGCCAGCCTTGGCCTGCCGCCATGCACGGACGATGAACGGCCAACCGCAGATCGCCATCACCGCCGTGCCCAAGATCGCTTGTGTCCAGTCAGTCCATGCACCGTGCAGCAAGGGCACGCTGCCATGCGTCATGGCCATCACCACCACGGGCACAGCCAGGATCGCCCCGACGATCGTGCGCCTGAGGAGGTCGCGCCCTTCGGCCTCGCGCGCGGCGACCATGGCAGCGCGAGCATCACCGGCGTCCTGGTCACCGCCGGGCGGCACGATGGCGTGGTAGCCAAGGCGCTCCACCTCGCCCGTGATTCGTTCGGCCGACACATCAACGGCGCACTCGAGCGTCGCCACCCTGGTGGCGAAGTTCACGCTGGCCGAGTGCACGCCTGGCACGGCACCCAGGCCTCGTTCAAGCTTGAGCGCGCACGCTGCACAGGACATGCCACCGATCGGCAGGCTGCGTCGTTCCGAACTCGCGCTTCCAGGGTCCACGCGCGCAGTCTAGGACCCACGCCGCGGCGCCACGATCATCAGCACGGCTTCGTAGCTCAGCACAAGGAGCACGGACACGATCACGGACGAGATCATGAACCGCCCAAGCGCTCCGGTGGGCACCTCGCTCACGATCCATGGCACGACCACGCACAGCGGCAGGTGCACGAGGTAGATCCAGAACGAGGCATCGACGAGCCACCGGACAGCAGGCCTCGGTCGCGCCAGCACGCGCTCAGCCACACCGATCAGGCCAAGCACGAGCAGCCAGCACGCCACGGCGCTCGTGGCCTGCGCGGCAGCCAAGAGCATCGGTGCAGGTCGCTGCCCGTGCCCCGTGACGGCAAACCACGCGATCGCCGCAATGAGTGCGACCACCAGCGCACCGACTCCAAGCCAGAGGTGCCACCAGCCCGTCCTCACGAGCCGAGCGACCATGCCTGCCTCTCGACGGATGCACCAGCCACCGACGAAGTACAGCGCGTAGCAGGCGAGGATGGCCGGCGAGACCACGAACGATTGCGGCGTGTCGATGCCCGGTCGGTGCATCGGCAGCATCGTGACTGTGGTCAGCACGGCAAGCACGGGAACGAGCAGCCATCGCGCACGCCCCATGAAGAGTGCATGCCGCACCCGCACCGAAAGCGACCGAAGCGAGCCGGGCACCATCGCAGCTGCAGCCACGACCGGCAGCGAGATGATCTGCAAGATGATCAGCACCTCAAGGAACCAGAGGTGGATCGGCCCGGGATTGACCCACGGATGCTTGAGCGCGGCTGCGAAGAGCGCGGCCCGTGTGGCCTCATCGACCTGATCCGTCTGCAACCGCACGAAGACGAACGCCAGCATCGTCAGGGGAAACAGCACGAACCATGACACGACCGAGGGCAGCAGGATCCGCTGCGCGCGGTTGTGGGCATACCCCCACGCACCACGCCGCTCGATGAGCATCGCCGAGAAGTAGCCACTCATCACGAAGAAGACCGGCATGCGAAAAGTATGGATCGCGAGCACGACCAGGCCCGCCAGCGGGCTTCGTGCCGGATCGCGGAAGGGCCAGTTGCCGTCCTCCGGTCCCTCGACGTAGTTGATCGCCAGATGCAGCACCACGCCCAGCAGCATCATGCTGCCGCGCAGCGCATCGATGCCGTGGTGGCGTTCCGTTAGAAGAGCCGGAGGCGGCGGGATCACGGCCCAAGACTAACGATCGCCGCATGCCGACATCCCCGCGTCGCGATACCTTGCGCCCCGATGCCACGGAAGGTGAATGCGTTCGCCCATCAGGTTCCCAGCTCGGTGCGCGTGGAGCGCGTGCGCAACGGACTCGGCATCGTCGCACGAAGGACCTTCGCGCGGGATGAAGTGGTCTGCTGCTTCGAGGGTCGAATCCTCGGTGCGCGGACCGTCTGGTCATTGTGGGACCGCGACCCCCGCCGGGCAGCCAACTGCATGCGCTTCGGCCCGGAGTCCTATCTTGACCCCGGCGAGGGCCTCGGCGCATTCGCCAACCATTCCTGCAAGCCCAACGGTGGTCTGATCCCTCAGGGCCGCAGGCTCCTGGTGGTTGCACTGCGCACCATCCGCACCGGACATGAAGTGACGCACGACTACTCGACCTTCTTGGGTGCCGATGATGTCTGGACCATGCGCTGCAACTGCGGGGAGCGAGCATGCCGGGCTCGTATCGGCCGCTTCGATCGCTTGCCACCACGGACGCTCGCGGCGTACCGAGCGCTCGATCTGATCCCTGGCTTCATCGAGGCGACCGCTCGGGATTGATGCAGGGACGGAGGATCCGCAGGGTACTCTCTCGGCGTGCGACTTCGACGACTATTGCGATGGGTGTGCCAGCATGTTGCCGCGATCACGGTGGTCGTCGAGCCAGCAACGCTCGACCTGGGTTCGATTCCGCTCGGTTCGGAGCGGTCGATGCCGGTCCTCCTTCGCAACACCGGAAGCGAGCCCATCAAGGTGGTGACTGCGGCGGGCAACTGCGCCTGCACGACCTCGACCTGGCCCACCTCACCCATCGCGCCCGGCGGGACCGCCGAGGCGATCATCACGCTCAAGCCCAGCGAGTCGCAACGCGGCGAGCGGCTCTCGAAGAAGGTGAGCTTCGTGATCGAAGGCCAGGGCGTGGTGGATGTGGCGATCACCGCAAGCGTGCCTGCGGATGGAGAGGCCCCGGCCGCCGCACCGAGCCAGCCTGCACAGCCCGCGCGCCCCGCCACGCCGCTGCCACCCAAGCCATCCACGGCCTTCGCTCGCGTCGATCCGCCGATGAAGCCGGGCGTTCGCACCGCCTTCCCTGCCTTCGATCACTGGATCGTGGGCGCACCGGAAACCGCATGGGCGCCCGGCGTCATCTACGTGATCGACTTCTTCGGAACCGACTGCAGCCACTGCAGGGAGTACGCAACGCTGATCGAACAAGTGATGCGGGACTTCGGGGCCAAGGGGGTGCGCTTCATCGCCACCACCGATGAGCAACCCGATGTCGTCCGCGCGTGGTATGGCAAGGTCGGCGTCGCAGACCACTTTCCATGTGCAATCACGGCCGACCCGGATCGCAGCCTGCTCGCGCTCTTCCAGCACGGCACCTTCCGCACCGCGACGCCACGGTTCTTCATCATCAAGGATGGCATCGTGCAGTGGTATGGCCATCCCAAGGTGAGCCGGCCGGTCCTCGATGCGCTGCTTGCCGGTACATGGGACCCCCGCTCGGAACTGGCCGATGCCGTCACCGAGAGCAATGTCGCTCGAGCGAAGAACGCCACCGACACCGTCATCCGCTGGTGCGATCGATCAGGCGACTGGCAGCCCCTGCTCGAGACGCTCGACCATGTCCGCGCGGCGATACCCGAGCGCGCCGGACAATACGAGTCGCAGCGCTTCCTGATCATGATCGGCCTCGCCAAGCAGGCCGAGCAGGGCTACGCCTTCGGCCGCGCCGTGGCCAAGGCCCGCGCCACCGAGATGGAGACGCTGCGCGCGATGGCACGCGCGATCCTCGAGACCCCCTTCGTCAAGGTGCGTGATCTTGACTTCGCGATGGAGCTGGCCATCGCGGCCGACACGCTGGCCAAGGGCGAAGATGCCCGCGCCGCCGATACCGTCGCGCTTGCGAACTACGCGAAAGGCAACCGCGAGGCCGCGATCACCAACGGCGAGCGCGCGGTGCGGCTCGAGACCGATCCATCGATGAAGCGCAAGTACGAGCAGGCGCTGCAGAAGTACCGCACGGGACCGATGGGGCCCGAGCCGAGCAAGGACCACGAGCCTTCTCCAGCCGATGCCCCCGCGCAACCGCCTCGTCGCGGACAGCGCCCTGCCGGCCAGTGACGGATTGGGTGCGGGCTTGGCTGCCCTCGATCAGCGCAGCTTGGCTTCGAGCTCTTCCCAGCGAGCGTAGAGCCGAGCCACCTCGGTGTGCGCCGCAGCCGACGCATCGCAGGCCTTGCGGAATGCGACATGGTTCGATTGCAGCGACGGCTCGTTCATGTGCTCATCGGCCTTGGCCGCAGCGAGTTCCGCAGCAGCGATCGCGGCTTCGATGCCGTCGTATTCGCGCTGATCGTTGTACGAGAGCTTCTTGCGCTGCGGCTGGATCGGCGCGCTTCCGGCAGCCGGACGCGGCGCTGCAGCCCGCGGATCAAGCGCCTCGGCTGCCGCTTCGAACGACTTGAGCGCGCGAAGCGCCTGGTCAAGATCCGCGACCTGCGCCGACTGGCCACCGGGG
>VGXJ01000004.1 GCA_016873375.1 Phycisphaerae bacterium | reverse complement strand
GACCAATTGCAACTTCCAGTCCAATGTGTCGCAGGGTGGATACGGGGGGGCAGTCAATGTCGATCGCACTCAGATCACCCTCTCAAACTGCCAATTCACTGGCAACAGGGCATCCGCTCCACTTTCAGAGGGTGGTGCCTATCACCAGTTCATGGGAAGCGCAGTGATGAACCAGTGTGGGTTCGCTGACAATTGGGCCGACCGCCTTGGTGGAGCCGTGGAGTTCTACTTCTACTGCACGGCAGAGGTGTCAGGGTGCACGTTTTCGGACAACGCCGCGCAGTTTGGTGGGGCCATCCAGGTCGCAGGGTCATACTCCAGCTGTCTCATCCATGACAGTGCGTTCCGGCGCAATCTCGGTAGCAATATCAACTCGGGGGGAAACAAGACCCAGACGACGGTCTCCTCGTCGATCGTGTGCGGTGCCACTGGGCCGGCATTCTCGGGCAGCGTCACCGACGCTGGCGGCAACTGTGTCGTCGAGTCGTGCGCGGACACCGATGGCAATGACATCCCCGATGCCTGCCAAGTGGTCAGCGTGCCGGGTGACTACGGGACGATCCAGCAAGCGATCGATGCAACGCCCAAGGGCGATTTCCGAATCGTGTCTGTGGGGCCCGGGACCTATGCCGGCCCGATCCAGTTCAACGGCAAGGCCGTGTTGGTCCGTGGGGCAGGAGCCGGCACGACCATCCTGCAGGGCACGGGAGGTGCACGATCGTCAGTGGTTCGATTCACCGGCGGCGAACCAGCGACTGCAGGAATCGAAGGCATGACGGTGCGTGGCGGCCTTTCAGGTACGCCGTTTCCTGGCAATCCCTCGGTGCTCGTGGGTGGTGGCGTGTTCGGCTTCAACTCGGCGGCATCCATCCGCGATTGCATCGTCGAGCAGAACGCCTCGGGCTTCGGCGGCGGCGCGTACTTGTGGCAATGTTCTGCGCAGGTCGAGCGGACGATCTTCCGAAACAACAGTGCATCGGCCGATGGCGGGGGCCTGCAGTCGTTCGGTGGATCGCTCTTCATGGTCGACTCAGCGCTGCTGAACAACTACGCCAACAGTCGTGGTGGCGCCTTGCACCTGGTCTTGGGCTTTCCTGTCCTCACTCGGGTCGCGGTGACCAACAACGTCTCGAACAACGTGGCTGGTGGCGTGTCTTGGGTTGCCCAGGGTACAGATCCTTCGCGCTTGCTGCTCGATGACTGTGAGATCACCGGCAACGTTGCCAACATCGCCGAGGGCGGCATTGGATGCGTCGATGATGGCGGCGGAGCCACGTTGGAGCTCCGTGGCACCCGTGTCTGCACCAATCTTCCGCGACCCAATGTCGCAGGTCTCTACATCGCCGATGCAGCGAGCGAGGTCTGCGACTGCATCGCTGACGTCACGCTCGATGGCCTGGTCAATGGGGTCGATTTGGCCGCACTGCTGAGCTCATGGGGCTCTGACGGTGGCCCGACGCCACGGGCCGACTGCAACCGGGACGGCATCGTGAATGGTTCTGACCTTGGCATCGTCCTTGGTGCTTGGGGCACATGCAGCGAGTGATGGCCTGAGAGTCATGTGCCCAGCAACAGCACGACGGTTGCATCTTCCCCCTCGGGAGGCATGCCGGTGACCACCGGTCTTGGAGGGTCGTAGGGCTGCTGGGGGTTGGCGATCGAGTTGTCGAAACCGAAGGTTGCCCGGACGATGTCACCGTCGCCAAGTTGGAGCGGCGTCTTCAACAGAAGCGGTTGGATGAACGCCATGCGCAGGTCCGGCACGGACAGCAGGGGGCGCACGGCCCCGGTCGGACCGACCGCATCGATGGCGACCGATCGGAGGAACGCGCCTCCCTTGACGATCGCTCCCACCAAGTGAGGCGAACCATGGGTTGCATGATCCAGCACCCTCTCCTCGCAAGCACCGGGAGCGAGTTCGAGCCCAGAGGGCATCAAGGCGACCGCATGAATCGTGCGTGAGTCGCTCGCCCTTGCTGGAATCAGCTGGATTGTGGGTCGTACCGGCATCGCGCGGCCTGCCGGCTCCGCCGCCACCTCGATGGCAAGGTCGCCGGGGGGCAGGTCCATGGCCCAACCATCCGGCAGCATGAACGATGGCATGGTCCGCGTCAGGGCGCCAAGGGCACCACTGGGCACGGCTCCCGCATTGCCCATGCACTGCAGCGGTTCATCGGGGGCGGTCTCGATCATGCGAAGCAGGCGTGCAGGATCCGCTGCGAAGGAGAGCATTCGGATCGGCGTGCCCGGTTCGGGCTGCCAGGAGATCCCACGGATACGGTTCGGCGCTCCGACTTCGATCGGGATCAGCATCGTCCGGACTTGCATGCCGCCGCGTTCCGGCACGGTCCAGGAGCCCCGACCCACAAGGCGATGCTCGGACTTCACTGCGGTCTGCGGCAGTGGCGTGAGGTCGGCGAATGCCTTGGCGGTTTCCTCGCGCGTGGAGAGAGCCTGGACAAGCAGTGCCCTCTCGTCCGGTGTCAGGCCATGCTCACCCGACAACGGTCCGGCGTGGGAGTGCGAGATCGACGGCGGCATGGTGCGATCAAGAAGCAAGGCGCGCGAGAGTCCGCGATGCCGCAGGACGCCCGCCGGTGTCGAAAGGTCAACGATGGTGGGGCCTCTGGCGGCGTGACAGGACACGCAGGTGCGGGACCAAAGTGCACTGAGCGATGACTCGGCTGCTCCGACGCCGAGGGCGACCAAGATCGAGGCCGCGATCGTTCCCATCAGAGGTGGTTCGGTGCGATCAGCCCGTCCAGTTGGCAAGCAGGATGCCGAGGTCACCGCCGCCAACAGAGCCGCTCTGGTCCAAGTCAGCCGGGCCAGATGTTCCCCACGCTCCCAGCAGGATGCCAAGGTCCGCGCCGTCGACACGACCATTGCTGTCCAAATCACCTGGGATGGCTGGCGCATTCACGATGATGGTGCCCGTCTGGACGAAACAGTGTGGAATGCAGAAGTAAGGGATCGAGGTTCCTGCGGCACTCGCGGGAACGGTCCAGACGAAGTTCTGCGCCGAGCTGGTCAGCGGAGCGTTGAAGAGGGTGCCGTTGGTGCACCCTGAGCCGCTAGTCACGGAGTGATTGCCGCCCGTCCATTTCCACCTGATGGTGTCGCCTGGGTTGACGGTCACGACAGAGGGTGAGAAGGTGAGGTTGACCTGTTGCACGAGGACTTCGACGGCGAGAGCGGGGGTTGCAGCGGTGAGAGCGATGATGGCGGAGGTGATGCGCATGGGTGTGCCTTTGAAACAAACCTATCGCGCGTTCAGGCCCGCTGGATGCGCCGGGTCATGAATTGGCCGAACATCGGCGGTTCCCGGACTCCAAAGCCCTGACCCGCGCCCGTGGCGCTCAATGGGGCTGCGCCAGCGCCTCGATGGCCTCCCGCATGGGCATCGACGGGATCGCGCCGGCGACGGTGGCGGCAAGCGCGCCAGCGGCGTTGGCTCGGGTCAGCGCACCGGTCCAGGGCATGCCCTCGCTGCGCAGGGCAGCGAGCGCGCCCACGAACGCATCGCCGCAGCCGACCGTATCGATGGCCTCGACCGCGATCGCGCTCCCGCGCACGATCGCACCGTCCACGCGTGCGATCCAGCCCGCCGCACCCAACGTGACGACGATGTCCAGCACCGGCCACCGTCGCGCAAGCCGATCGACCGCAGCTTGCGGCTCATCGATCCCGCTCAGTGCCGCGAGCTCGTGTTCATTGACGAGAAGGCACGACAGGGTGCCAAGATCGATCGCACACACGGCCTCGCCCATCGGTGCGGCGTTCAGCCATGTCTTCAACCCGCGCTCATGCGCCCTTGCCACCGCGTGACCGAGACCGCTGCACTCGTTCTGCATGATGAGCAACTCCCCGCGCGCTGCACCAGCAAGGAACACATCGATGTCCGCATCGCCGATCCGGCCATTCGCCTCGGGCGCGATGACGATCGAGTTCATCCCGTGATCGTCCACCATGACGGCAGCGAAGCCGGCGACTGCATCCGTCGTTGCGATGTGCGCAGTATCTACACCAGCAGCGGCAAGGTCCCGCACGATGAACTCGCCCTCGCTGCCTGTGCGCCCGAGCATGCGGACACGCGCACCGCAGCGTGCCGCCGCAACCGCTTGGTTCGCGCCCTTGCCGCCTGCGTGCACCGTCGCCGTGGATGCCGTGATGGTCGAACCCGATGCGGGGAGTGACTTGACCCGCAGCACCCGATCGACCATCAGCGATCCGATGACATGGAGCGTTGAGCTCATGCGCTCAGGCTAGCGTCAGGGCGACGAGGGATCGCCGTCCGTCGTTCCCATTGGCCCATGCATGAGTCGCGGTTAGCCTGCGCGTATGCCCATCCCCGCCGTTGCCGCCGTGCTCCTGCTCCTGGTGCGATCGACCGACGACCCATCTGCCCCCCGCTCGATGCCGGCGCAGTCCAACGCACAGGACTCGTCATCCGCCTCGTCGGCTCGACCAAATCCAAGCATCCCCGGACTCTCCAAGCCAGCCACGATCACCTTCGATGCGGTCGATGTACCCACGATCGTCGCGGCCACCGAAGCCGATGCAGCACGCGCCCTCGGGTTTGCCCATGCGACCGATCGATTTGCGCAGATGGACATGATGCGCCGCTTTTCCGCAGGGGAGACCGCCGAGCTGCTTGGCGAGAAGGCGGTATCGGCCGACCGTGAGCGTCGCGCGCTCCGTGGCCGCGAGATGGCGCGAGCCTGCGTGGAACGCCTCGATGCCCGCAAGCGCGACATCCTCAATGCGTATGTCCAGGGCGTCAATGCAGGCATCGAAGCTCTCCCCGCCGTGCCGCTTGAGCACATGCTGCTGGGCATCACTCCGGCGCCGTGGAAGCCCGAGGACTGCGCGCTCGTCTACCTGTCGATGTTCCACTCGCTTTCACGCACTGGACGAGCCGATGCGCTCTACGCCGAGGCGCTTGAGCGTCTGCCTGCCCCCGTCTGTGACTTCATCGGTTCGCCGCTGTCGCGCATGGACTGCCCTGTGCTCTCCGAGACGGCGCCGCCTGTGCTGCCGGCGATCCCGGGCGCCGAGGTGATCGATCTCCGGAGCATCGAGCGCGCAATGATCGAACCAGCGGCGAAGCCCGACAAGGGGGAGCCCAAGAAGCAGAACAACGACAGGAAGAAGTCCAAGCGCCAGTCGACCACGCCGGTCTCATTGCATGGCTGGACCGATGCGCTTGCGGGGCTTTGGGACGAGCGCGCAGCGATGGCAGGCAGCAACGGCTGGGTTGTCGCCGGTTCACGCACGAAGGACGGCCGCGCGATCCTGGCGAACGATCCGCACCTGATGATCACCGCGCCGATCCTCTGGTACCGGTGCAGGATGGAGTGGCCCGGTGCCGAATGGACCGGCCTGTCCATTCCCGGCGTACCGGGCATCGTGATCGGCGGGAACGGCCATGTCGCCGTCGGCTTCACGAATACGACCGGTGACTTCGAGGACATCGCGCTGATCGACATCGATCCGAAGGACCCGGAACGCTATCTGGTGCCGGGCGGCGGGAGCGAAGCCTTCGGCACCGTGGAACACACCATCCTCGTCCGTGGCAAGGATCCCGAACGCATCGTGCAGCGCACCACGCGATGGGGAACGGTGACCGGTGAGATGCGCTGTACCGATGGCGTGACTCGACCCTTCGTCACGCAGTGGATCGGTGCGCGTCCCGATGCAATCAACTTCGAGATCCTCGACATGGTGCGCATGCGCACGGTCAGCGAGGCGGTAGACCTGCTATCCAACTGGTACGGGCCAAGCCAGAACGCCATGCTCGCCGATCGTGCCGGTGACATCGCTTGGGTGGTCACGGGCTGGATCCCCGATCGTCGCGGGCACGACCCGCGTCGTCCATGGCGGCCATCCATCGATGGCGATCCATGGCAGGGGCCGATCAAGCCCGCGCTTCGTCCCAAGCTGGTCCGTCCACCTTCCGGTGTGATCGTGACGGCCAACCACCGCACGGTCCCGATGGAGCAGTGTGCCGTGATGGGGTACTACTGGGCCAATCCCGAGCGCGGACATCGAATCCACGAGCTTCTAGCGCAGGGCGAGCCGCTGGATGAATCGCGCATGCTCGACATCCAGCTCGACACGGAACTGAAGGGGCTGGAGCCCTATCGCGCGATGGCGCTGGCTGCCCTCGATGGTGCAACCGATCCGGTCCTGATTGCCCAACGCGAGTCGATTGCGGCATGGAACGGACGCGCCGATGCAGACCAGCCTGCCGTGGCGATGCTCTCGGCACTGCAGCGGTCGATCGAGCGCCGTTTCGCGGCCATGCTGACGGCGTGGATCCGGGCGAAGTCCGGCGAACCCCTACCGGGCCTGGAAATCAGATCCGTGCATGACGAGCCCTGGCTCCGTGTGCTTGAGACACGGCCCGCGAACTGGCTCCCGTCGGGCTACACCGACTGGAACGACTTTCTCCGGGCCGCACTCGCCGAAGCTGCCTCCAAGGAGCCCGGCATCGAGCCATGGGGCGAGCGCAATCGTGCCCGGTTCGCAAGCCCCGTTGCCGATGCCGTCCCTGCCTTCATGAAGGCAACCGTCACGCTCGATGATGGACCGCAGCCCGGTCATTTCCGTGCGGTGCGTGTTCAGACGCCACGAGCGGCAGCGAGTGCGCGGTACATCGTGAGCCCAGGGCGCGAAGCTGAAGGCATCCTCGAAACGCCCGGGGGACAATCGGGTGATCCGCGCTCGCCGCACTACCGAAGCTTGCATCAAGCCTGGCGCAATGGCGAGCAGACGCCGCTGCTGCCCGGACCCGCGACGCGGTCGATCGTGCTCGATGCACCAAGGTGATGTCTGCGGGGTTGGCGTCCTTTGTGCATTCAACACTGGACCTCCTCGGGTCCATGAGCACGATCGAGGGGTCGGCGAGCTGTTTGCGCGACAATGTTGACCTCAAGTTGCAACAGGAGACCGAACATGACACCGATTCGCGGCCTCGTCGGGACGGTCCTCACCACCGTCGCCGGAGTGTTCGCTGTTGGCTTGGCGCCAGCGCACGCGCAAGTCGGCCCTCGCCGCTCTCGCCGGTGAAGCGGTTGCTTGAGTAGGGTGCGGACCTCAAGTTCGATCCATTCAGCGTGCTGGTGCGTTTCGACATTGCGGCTGACCCGGTGGCCATCGAACGAACCATCGCGATGGTTGGTGGTCGGGTCCTCGAGGTCTACGACCTTGTGCCGGGCCTCATGCTTCTGGAGATCGGTGTTCTGGTCGACCGCGCGCTGGCGGCCCTCAACCAAGCGAAGTGCATGCGTTATGCGGAGCCGGACTGGAGCTGCAAGGCCTCGAGCGCGCCCAACGATCCGAGCTTGGGCAACCTGTGGGGGATGCGCAACATCGGCCAGACCGTCAACAGCACTGGATCCTCGGCATGGACTGCTTGGGTCCAGGTCAACATCAACTGACCCCGTCGCCGACGGACTTGATGGACGGCCTGTTCAGTGGGTTGCACGCAGGCTACGAGGTTGAGCGCCTCGCACGAGCAGTCAGTTGCGACGGCGGCGCATGCCCACACCCGTCGCCAGTGCCACCAGCGCCAGGGCGCTGGGGGCCGGCACGTAGTTGAACGCCATGGTGATGGTGCCGCCGCCGTTGGCGAACGTGTTGCCGCTCATGCGCACGAGCAGGGTTCGTCCCTCGAACTGCAGGTCTTCCTGCGTGAAGCCATCCACGCGCAGCTCCGCGCAGGCGTCATCGCCCAGAACTGGCGACGTCTACATCATCCATGTCCGGGTGAGCCTCGTCGGACTCAATCGAGTCTTGCCACTCGTCGAGCAGGAAGTCAAGCTTGGCCAGCCCGAGCAATGCGAGTCCGCAGAAGATCGGCATCGGCGAGACGCGTGCGATCATGTACCCCTCGAAGATCGACCCAACCAGATACATGATGATCATGGCCACAAACAGGTCGACGAACGGATGTACCTCCGGAACGCTGTTCGTCCTCCTGATGAGCCTGACGCATCGTGACAGTGACCAGGCTGCGAAGGCCACCAGGAGTGCAGCGGCCAGAATTCCATACGACGCAGCCGCATACAGCAAGCTGTTCTCGCTCTTTTCCGAGGCTCCGGTTCCCACCCCGAGCAGGGGTGATGACACGAATTGGCCCAAGAGGATGCCCCACGCCTGCTGCCGAGTGTTGTCGCCGGACAGGAGTCGTGCGAAAGGGATGTCGATTCCCAGAGCATCTACAAGGAGATTGAGGACGACCATCGCGAGCAGCATTGCCGGCACCACGATCACGATCCGCCCGAAGCGTCGGATCGAAATCACGCCGACTCCAATCATCAGTAGAAGGAGCCCAGTCCTGCTGCCTGCCGCTGCGATGATTGCGATGCCAGTGATGGCGATCACGATCCAGAGCAGCCGAGCCGCCAGCGATCCGAAGTAGATCAGCCAGATTGCGCAGAGCACTTGGAACGCCGATAGACAGGCCATGAACTGGGGATTGGCCCCGACGCCGACGAAGCGATTGGTGTTTCCGATGAACGCTTTGGACGGGTTGACGAACAGCTGTACGCACGCGGCTGCGAGCGGCAGGAGTGCGGACAATGCGACCAGGCGTGGGAGAACGTCAAGATCCTCCCATGCATCGATTCTGCGCCCAGCGACCAGCATCACCGCGCCAAAGGTCAGCAGTGCGAGGAGGACCGACAGGATCGAGTCAGGAACCCCGGCATGGATCGCCCTCATGAGACCAATGAAGATGCCGATGAGCATCAGGAAGAGCAGTGCCCGCACGGCACCACCGACGCTTGAGGGGGGAACCAGCAGCCAGCCCGCCGCGAATGTGCCGAGGGCGACCCCCGCAAACACCGTATTGCGCTGTTCTTGGAGCGGGTAGAGCCATTGGATCCACGGCGCCCCGCGGTAATCGGTGGCCACGCCGATGCTCGACATGAACAACATGCCCAGCAGCCCCAGCATGGACCACCGCGAGTTGATGGCCGTTGCCAGCATGATGAGAAGTCCTAGGACCACTCCGAGGATCAGATACGTCGCATTGAGACCGGTCATGGCCGGCAGGCCTCGTCAATGAGCCCGGGGAGTGCTTCCCATGACTCGGCGTTCGATGATCCGGGATCGCTCCAGAGCAGCCCCTCTCGGATGCCTCGGGTTGCCAGCAGCTGGAACGCACCGAGAATGTATTCGCGGTCCGATGTGATCCGCTCACCGCCTACGGTCCGCGACTGGATGCCCTCAATCCACGGGCTGAATCGTTCCGGCGGCGTTCCGCCGAACGATCGGCACATCCTGTCGAGCATGATGCGGTGGTGCTCCAGTGCAGCCTGTGTCGGCGGCAGTCCACGCGCGGCAGCCCACGCTGGAGGGAAGGGGTAGACGTTCGGCGCTTGCATCGGCGAGTGCGACCTGTGAATGGTCTTGAGCCATGGATTTCGCGGGTCCACGTCGAATCGATCGTCCAACCCATCGAAGGAACTGGAAAGGACGTAGTTCGACCACAAGCACGATGGCCAGTGGCTCGCGAGGCTTCTGCCGACGCTCTGCTTGAGGGCCGCGCTGGACGCCGTGAACAAAAGGCCTTGGAACCATGACGCCCAAGCGCGGTTCTCTTCATGGAACCACGGCTGTCGGGCCGAGGGAAGCAGTCGTCCGCCTTCATCCCAGAGTCGCGCCATCGGGAGGTCGAATCCGCAGACGGGTTCCTCCTCCCACCGCACATCCTTCATCATGGCGAGGAACGCACCAACCCCGCCGCGGGCGTCAGCAACCACTTGCGGCCAATCCTCGGAGTCGAAATGGAAGCGCGATGGCATCGGCAGATTTGGCATGGTCGCGCAGGCTTTCGCCAACCGCTCCGAAAACCGGTCAAACCATGATGTGGTCTGCGCGATGCCATGGCTGAACCACGGTGTGATGAAGGGAGACTGGCAAGAGGAAGCGGGCAACGCGTCCGCTGCATGCGTGAACAGGGCGGTGGAAGCGGTCCGTTTCCACGCTGGACCGTCGCTGGGGCCTCCGCCCATGCCAAAGTTCTGCAGGAGCACTGCGACGTCGCCGGGGCCTAGGTACAACTGCAGCGCGCGAAGGCCTACGGCTCCGGCAGCTTGCTCCGGATCAAGCGGATCCACGGCAACTCGAACGAGGGGACGAATTCGTCGGTCCAAACGCGCTGCGCCAGACGGTTCGTTCCAGGTCCAAAGGCGGAAGGGCGTTGCAGCAGGCAATTCTTCCCGATCCGGAGCCGCGAAGGTGAGTCGGGCACCGACCGTCATGCCCAACGCTGCAAGTGCATCTCGACGGGACAGAGACCACTCGCCGCGTTGCATGCAAACATCCTATCGGCTGGATGGCGAGTGCTCGAGTGCGAGCCGGTACATGGACTCGAATCGTTCGGCCACACGATCCGTACAAAGGTGCTCCAGCACCCAAGCCCTGCCTGCCGCGCCGCGGGCCCGCAGTGCATCTCGATCTGCGAGGGCCCGTTCGATCGCGTCAGCGATGCTGCCGGCCTCTTGGCGGGTGATGAAACCACCGCCGCTCTCCTCGATCTCCTTCCACGTGTCAACCAGATCGGTCGTGATCACGGGAAGGCCAGCTGCGAGCGACTCGAAGAACACGAACCCGAAGTTCTCCTGGCTCGACGGCAGCACGAACACGTCGCTCGCTTCGAACAATGAGCACTTGAGCAGCCCACCGACATGGCCGACGAAGTGCACGGGCGTGCAGGAGTCAAGAGATGCAGCTTCACGTCGCAGCAGGTCAACGTAGGCGGGGCTGCCGGTCCCCGCGACCACGGTTCGCAGCCGATGTCCGCGAACCGCGAGCAGTTTCAGTGCGGCGAAGAGGTGCTCGAGGCCCTTCTTCTCGGACAGTCGGCTGAGGAAGAGGATGGTCGGGACACCATCGTTGGGGAGTTGAAACGCTACGCGTGCCTCGGTCGGACCCGGCATGGCGGCGTATGTGGTGAGGTCCATCAGGTTTGGCACGACCGTGGCGTGGCCTCGGGGGAACCACTTGAAGCTCTGCTCGCGTTCCGCCTCGGCGGTGCAGTGCACCGTCGCTGCCCTCTCAAGAACACGTCGGCCCCCGAGTTCGAGGAACAGGCGCTTTCGCCAGGGCCCGCGAGCCATGCACCAGTCATCGAGCATGCCGCGAAGACTGACGATGACGGGCACGCCAAGCCGATGGGCCAGTCCCGCGGCTTGGACGTTGGCGGGTTCCCAAACCCCATGAAGGTGCAGGAGATCCGCTTGTTCGAGCAGTCGCTCCAGCGATCGCCGTCCGGAGGGGCTGAGGAAGCGGGCTCCGAAGCATGGCAGGATGACGGCGGTCGGTGCAGGGGAGTCGTCGATCCACTCGGTTGGCAGATCCGGACCCGAAAGGCAGGCCAGCCGCGCGGTGTGACCCCTTGCGCGAAGGACCCGGACCAGCGTGGTCACGGCATTGGCCGGTCCGCCGCGGCGGAAGTCGACATGATCGAGGAAGTGGACGATTCGCATGGACGGGAGTGGGCCTTGGCGGTCAAAGTCCGGCGAGTAGGCTACGAGAGAATGTGTGGCTTTGCTGGAATCGCCGACCCAAGCGGCCTCTTCGATGATGCAGCTGCGGTGGTGCGTCGCATGGCCGCCATGCTGCTGCTGCGAGGACCGGATGATGAAGGGACGTGGAGCGATCCGTCGGCAGGGATTGCGCTTGGATTCCGGCGACTGGCGATCCAGGATCTCAGTGCAGCGGGCCATCAGCCGATGCAGTCGGCGTCACGCCGCTTCACCCTCGTGTTCAACGGGGAGGTCTACAACTTCCTCGAGCTGAGGCATCACCTTGAGCTGCAGGGCCATCGGTTCAAGGGTGGGTCCGACACGGAGGTCATGCTCGCCGCCTTCGAGGCATGGGGCGTCAGGCGTGCGATCGAGCGATTCAACGGCATGTTCGCGTTCGCCGTCTGGGATGCGGAGGCCGGGACCATGACGCTCGTCCGCGATCGGCTCGGTGTCAAGCCGCTGTACTGGGGCATGGTGGGACCACGGGCGGACATCCTTGCCTTCGGCAGCGAACTGAAGGCGATCGATGCCCTCCCTTTCCCAAGGGCTCCGATCGACCGTACTGCACTCACGATGTACGTCCGATTCGGTTACATCCCAAGTCCGTTCAGCATCCGCGAGGGGGTCCACAAGCTCCAACCGGGTCATGTGCTCACGTGGCACCGGGCCACGGGGCGGACCGACATCGAGCAATGGTGGAGTGCCAAGGAGGCCGTGGAACGAGGTGCACAGGATCAGATTCACGATCTGGCCGAAGCGCGCACCAGAGTCGAGGATTGCCTCCGTGATGCGGTCAGGTCGCGGCTCGTTGCGGATGTGCCGGTCGGGGCGTTCCTCTCGGGCGGCATCGACTCATCGTTGATGGTGGCTCTCGCGGCGCAGGAATCCCCAAGTCGATTGCGCACCTTCACGATCGGCTTTGAGGACCGCCAGTTCAACGAGGCCGAGCATGCTGCGCGCATCGCGAGGCACCTCGGGACTGACCACACCGAACTCTATGTCGCCCCACAAGACGGCCTCGATGTGCTGCCCATGCTGGCAGATGTCTTCGATGAGCCGTTCGCAGACAGCAGCGCGATCCCGACGTTCATCGTGTCACGGCTTGCGCGAAAGACGGTCAAGGTGGGTCTCAGCGGCGATGGAGGCGACGAACTCTTCGGTGGCTACGAGCGATACCGGATCTGTGCGGACTTGGAGCGGGCGTTTGGCTGGATGCCCTGGCGTGCGAGGCGCGGTGTCGCATCGGTCGTGCGCACCCGAGACGGGTTCGGTCGGATCGCGCAGGGTGTGCTTGCCTCGCTGGGGCGGGCTGCCGGCGCAGCGAGAGACAGCTCGGTCGCGGATCGCATGGGCAAGTTTGCGTCGATCATCGAGCAGCCGGCCGTGTCTGACTTCTACCCTGCGATGGCGTCGATCATCAAGGGTCCCCATGAGTTCGTCATCGATGCGCGCCAGTCGCCCACGCCCATGACCGATCCGATGTGGCGTCCTCATGTGAACTGTCGCTTGACGCGGATGATGCATGCCGACATCGTGAGCTACCTGCCGGAGGAGATTCTCACGAAGACGGATCGGCTGACGATGGCGAACAGCCTCGAGGGCCGAAATCCCTACTGCGACTACCGGCTGTGCGAGCTCGCGTTCAGGATCCCGGTGAGCATGAAGATCCATCATGGGGTGGGAAAGGTCATCCTCCGGGACATCCTCGCACGGCATGTGCCAAGGGAGTTCAACGTGGGGCGAAAGATGGGGTTCGGTATCCCGCTCGGCGATTGGCTCCGGGGGCCGCTCGAGGACTGGGTCGAGACGACTCTTTCCGAGCGTCGGCTCCGCGAAGACGGACTGTTCGATCCGCAGCGGGTCCGCGCCCTTTGGGCAGCGCATCGAGACGGCCGTCGTCAGGCCCAGTGGGAGCTCTGGGTGTTCCTCGCCTTCCATGCGTGGATGGATCGATGGAATGGCCCGACGACGCCGACCCATGAATGACCCCGCACCCAGCAGCGTGGGCTCCCACCTTGCGCGAGGGACCGCGTGGGGCATCGTGCAGGTCGGTGTGCAGAAGTGCTGCGGGATCGCCACATACCTGGCGATGGCTTTCTTGCTTGAACCCAGCCAGCTCGGCGCGGCCACTCTTGCGGTCAGCTTGACCGCGATGATGACCTTGATCTATCCGGGTGCAGCGGGCGACTTGGTGATCCAACGGCGAGGCGATGGGCCCTCGACGACGTCCGCGGCAACGCGTCTCGCGTTGCTTTCGGGCCTCAGCGTGGTGCTCCTCGCTGCCATCGCATCGCCTGCAATCGCCACGTGGAAGTCCGACACCACCCTGACGCTTCTCGTCTTGGTGGCGTCCACGCGGATGCTCTTCGAGGGCTTGGCCTCGGTCCCACTGGCGCAGGCGAGAGGCAGGCTGGAGTACGGATTCGTCTCAGTGATCGAGACCGCCACGGCCCTGCTGACGGTCGTCCTGACGGTCGGCTTTGCAGTGAGCGGACTTGGTGCTCTGTCGATCGTCTTGGCAGTGGCCATCGCCGGTGCCTCGCGGGTCATCGCGCTCACCGTGCTCCGCCCGTGGCCATGGCGCTCGCCAGACGGTTGGTTGGCCACGCGACGCCTGTGGCCGGACTTCCGGGCAGGTGGACTCCAGCACTCTCTCAACGGGGCGACGCAGAACATCGACTATGTCATGCTCGGTGCGTTCGCGTCGGAGGCGGTCCTGGGCGTCTATGCGATCGCCTACCAGCTTGCGAGCTTGGTGCAGGTCGTCTTCTCGTTCACGATTGGTCTCGCTGCGCAGCCGTTGTTCAGCCGAATGACCGCTGATCGGGAGTTGCAGCGATCGATGTACATCGAGACGCAGGCCGTTGGGCTGGCCGTATCGTCCCTCGTCGCACTCGTCACGGCCAGCCTCGCGCAAGTGACCTTGCCTTGGTTGCTCCCGCCGAAGTGGCACGCCGCCGGTGGGCTACTGACCATCCTCGCTTTCGGCTTCGGCCTCGGCTCGCTGCAGCCCATCGCCCAGTCGCTCCTTCGGGCGAACGGCGAGTACTCCAAGGCTCTCAGGCTGCAGATTGCAGCCACGGTGGTTCTTGGATGCGGGGTCTTGGCTGGGGCATGGCTCGATGGTGCGAGTGGTGTCGCGATCGCGGTGGCGGCAGCGACAGCCGTCATGGCCGTAGTGCACCTTGCGTCATCGCTGCCCGTACCGTTCCGTCGATCGGCCTGTTCCATGGCAATGCGAACATGGCTCTGTTCAGTGGTTAGTTTCGCTCCCGCGCTGATGGCCCTCGTCGCCCACTCCCGTGGCTGGCTACCTTGGGCACCGATCGGATCAGGCTCGGGCCTTGGTCTCCAGGTCCTTCTGGTCCTCCTGGGAACATGGCTGTGGTGGATGCTGATCGCGCGGTTTCAACCACAGGTCCAAGAACGGATCCTCGCAAAGCTCCGTTCCCTGGCAGATCGGCCGAGCCGCTCACCCTCCTGAGACCCCCGCTCAGTTCCTCGCCGGGCCTTGCGGATCGAAGATGAACTTCTCGGTGTTCCAGTCGCCGTCGGGCGTGAGCGGATCGCGGCTGCCCTGTGCGTTCGTGGTGACCTCGCGATTGAGCGCCAACTCCGTGTGGCCATCGGCAAAGAGCAAGTGACCGCCTTCGAAGTGCCTCGCCGCGAGCCGCTTCCAGCTGCACTGCGATCGATCGAGGTTACGAGTGAAGTGCGGGTCGTTCGGTGGCAGTTCCTGTGGCTTGCTGCGCAACTCCACCATGAAGATCGTTCGGTCCGCCTTGCCCACATGCGCGTGGCTCATCAAGGTGCGATGTGTGTCCGGAAGTCCGAGCTTTATCAAGAAGGAGTTGTTGAGCCGGATGTTCATGACATAGCTGAACCAGAACTGGCGCTTGACGCCGCTCTCGCCGCTCTCGCCGAACTCCCACGGCGTGCCTGATTCGCTCATCGCGGACGGATCGGCCCACACCGTGTTCGGGTCCGACCAGCTGGCCACATCGTGCTGCTCGCGATACGCGTCATCGACCAGATCGGCGTAGCGATCGGAATCCACCAACGGCCCGAGTGCATTCGCCCAGAAGTTCGGCTCGGCAAGGTTGTTCGCGATGCCAGCGATGTTCTTCTCGCCCTCCCACGGGATGCGATCCTTGCGCTGCGCAGCGAAGGTACCGAATGCCGCACCGAAGCTGCGCATGTTGGACATGCTTCGCGTGGCGCGCGCGCTGGCCGTCATCATGCCAATGGCAGGGATCAGCAGCCCCAGCAGGATGACCACGATCCCGATCACGACCAGGATTTCGATCAGCGTGAAGGCCGGGCTTCGGGATGAGGACCAAGTTCGATACATCGTCTGAATCAGGTACATCAAAGACGACGGCTGGTCAAAGGCGGGGCCCCAAAGAAAAAGTCTTGTGGACAGCCTCCGGCCCGAGGCCCTTTCGGCAGTTCAATCCATTTGGCCCCCAACGGGGTTGTGTGTCGGCGATCTTGGTTTACTCTTCCTGTATGAAGACCACCACCCTTGCGGGCGTCCTGACTGGTTCCGGGCTGGCCTTGGTGCTCGGCCAGATGCACTCCGAAGCCGTTCCGCTGTTCCTGATGCCTCCGTCGTTCACCTGTTCGACGGCCACCGTGCTGGCGCTGGGTGACAATGCGTTCAATACTACGAACGCCACGGTCACCCTGAGTGTGCCGAGCAGCGGCTGCTCCGGTGCCCACACGGTCTACAAGACTGCCTACTGGTCGTTCACGCCGACAACCACGGGTTCATATGTGTTCTCGACCTGCACTGGCACGACCTGGGACACCCGGCTGGTCATCCTCAACTCCTGCAACACGGCCAACGGGGTCGTGGCGTGCAACGACGATGCGTGCAACTACCAGAGCACGGTCACGGCCTCACTCACGGCTGGCACCAGCTACATCGTGGTCGTCGGCGGTTACGGCAGCGGCAACGCTGGCGCCGGCAGCCTCAATGTCGTGGCCGGCAGCTCGGGGGGCGGCGGCGGTGGTGGATCAGGAAGCCCCGATGTGATCGTTGGTGCGATCCCCGACATCTCGAAGTACGGCGCTGCCACGATCAATGGCGTGAGCCACATGGCCTACGCCATCGGAACCACCAGCTGCAACATCGGCAACGCACAACTGGAGTGGTTCGCCAGCCCGGACAACCGCCATCCGTTCATCCCGATGAACATGTACCGCCTGAAGGGTGGCAGGATCGAGCAGATCGGCATGAGTTGGGGCAAGCACGGTTTCACCGCGCTGCAGGGCACGCTCTGCGGAAGCTGCCAAGCCTCGAGCACCGGCAACTACCTCGGCATCGGCTGCTCCGACCCGTACTCGTCGGGCCTCAACGGCGGGCAATCGGGGCTCGGCACGCGCAGCGAGATCAACGCGCACAACGGAATCTTCCCCGGTAACTACAACGTCGGCATGCCACCCGCGCCGTCGACGTATGGCCGCCGCCTCACGGTGAAGGCATCCGACCTTGATCCAGCCCAGAACGCCGGCGCCGTCTACTTCGTCGAAGGCCATTACATCCACCCCCAGGATGCCGCCGCGAACAACGACAACAACAACGCGTCGTACCGGCAGATCACCGTCGGAGCGATCTCGAGCGGCGCGTACACGCTTACCCTCACCGGCGCCACGGTCCAGCAGAAGGCGGCGATCGAGGCCTGGAAGGCGAGCGACCCAACCGTCACGCAAGCCAATGCAGACGTTCAGGGCGATGGCCGATTCATCGTGTGCAGCAAGGCTCGCGACCTCGGTAACGGCCAGTGGCGCTACGAGTATGCGGTGCACAACCTCAACTCGCATCGTTCGGGTCGTTCGTTCTCGGTGCCCGTGCCCGCCGGCGCGACCATCTCGAATGTCGGCTTCAAGGACATCGACTACCACTCGGGCGATCCGTATGCGGCGACCGACTGGACCAACTCGACCTCCGGCGGCAGCGTGACCTGGACCGGCGGCGACTTCGCCACGAGCGCCAACGGCAACGCCCTGCGCTTTGCCACGCTCTACAACTTCTGGTTCGATGCCAACGTCGCACCGGCCAATGCGACCGCGAGCATTGGCCTCTTCCGTCCGGGTGCGGCAGGCGACCCCAGCACGGTCACGACATCGGTCCAGGGCCCCAGCGCACCCTCGAACCCCTCGGACCTCAACGACGACGGCGTCGTGGATGGCGCCGACCTCGGCATCCTGCTCGGTGCATGGGGCACGGCTGCCGCCGACATCAACGGCGACGGGATCACCGACGGCGCCGACTTGGGCATCCTGCTCGGTGCCTGGGGCTGATCCGAGCACCTCACCAGATTGCATCGTCCAGCGGGCGTGCCTCCGGGTGCGCCCGCTGTCGTGATGGAACTCCTCCAAAGGCTGCATGGCCGGCGTGTAGGATCGAATACCGGATGAAGGTCGTGTTGCTCAACCAGTGCTTTTGGCCCGACATCGTCTCGACTGCCCAGATTTCGCATGACCTTGGACGGGCCCTCGTGGCGGCGGGACATCGTGTCACTGTGGTGTCGGCGCGTTCGATCTATGGCGAGGCTGGTGACAGCCTTCCGCCACGCGAGTCGGTTGATGGCATCGAGATCTTCCGCGTGCGTGGCGCCATGTTCGGCAAGCGCGGCATCCTGCTGCGCCTGGTCG
Organism: Phycisphaerae bacterium; assembly: GCA_016873375.1. Classification (GTDB taxonomy): domain Bacteria; phylum Planctomycetota; class Phycisphaerae; order Phycisphaerales; family SM1A02; genus SYIB01. The sequence continues at coordinate 1,640 of VGXJ01000004.1, read as the reverse complement.
ACTTTTCGGCTTTCTACATCCGTGCCTTGGTTGCGATCATGCGCCTTCCCCGGCAGGATGTGGTCATCTCGCTCACGACGCCGCCCTTCATCGCGCTCATCGGCGTCATCGCCGGTTGGGTGAAGGGCAGCAGGAGCGTCTACTGGGTCATGGACCTGTATCCGGACACGCCCGTCGCGTGCGGCGTGCTGCACCCACGCTCTCCCATCACCTGGATCACGGAGCGACTGAACCGCTTCTGCCTGCGCCACAGCGACGCGACGGTCGCCCTTGGTCGATGCATGAGGGATCTGATCGTGTCCAAAGGCATACCACCTTCGCGGATCCACACCATCCAGGTCTGGTCGGCCGAAGAGTCTCACCTTCCGCCAAGTGCGGCGCCGAACCCCTACCGTGCCGAGTGGGGCATTGGAGATCGCCTCTTGGTCATGTACTCGGGCAATTTCGGGCTCGGGCATGACGTGGACACGATGCTTCATGCCGCCGAGCGGCTCCGCAACGACGACCGGATCCGATTCGCCTTCGTCGGAGGCGGCAAGAAGAAGGTTCGGGTGGAGTCATTTGTGCGTGAGCGGGGGTTGGCCAACTGCATCCTTGCGCCCTACCAGCCGCGCGAGCGCCTCGAGCAGCTGCTCGCTGCGGCTGATGTGCACCTTGCATCGCTCTCGAACGGAGTCGAGGGGATCATGGTGCCGAGCAAGGTCTACGGCATGATGGCATCGGCCCGGCCGTCTGTCTTCATCGGGCCCGCCGCGAGCGAAGTGGCGCGTGCGATCGTCGAGTCGGGAGGCGGCTGCGTGATTCGCTGTGGAGATGTCGAGGAACTCGTCGCGTGCTTTGAAGGGTACGCGTCGGATCGCGCGCTGGTCGCCGAGCACGGCAGTCGTGCACGGGCGTCCTTGGAGCGCTTCTACGCCCGTGATCAACTCTGCCATCGTTGGGTCCAGTTGCTGGAATCGCTGGTGACTGGGGCCAGTCGCACGGCTTGAGGTCGCGACAGCCGGTTCGTGGCTTTGGACGCCGCAGCACGTGAGGCTAGCCTCTTTACATGTCGAGCGATCCATCGCGCTTCGCCGGAGCGACCGCCTTCAGCCGCATCTGGGAGGCTGGGAGACCAAGCCGGGATGGACCATCGTGAATGTCGAAGAACGTGATGGCGCCGACTTGGGCATCCTGCTCGGTGCCTGGGGCTGATCCAAGCACCTCACTAGATTGCATCGTCCAGCGGGTGTACCTTCGGGTGCGCCCGCTGTCGTGATGGAGGGTGCGTCGCGCGAACTCTTCATGGGTCCTCAATCATGCGCCGACTTGATTTTGGCGGTCGTGGGGTATAATTTGAAATTTTCTATGTTGTCCCTTCCCGTCACGACTCTGCTCGCCATGGTCACCGCCGCCTTCGCCCACGACGGCATCGAAGAGCACGGCCAACGCCATCGGCTGCCGTGGTTCCATATTCAGTCGCAGCAGGAGCGGGTGTACGGCCAAGGTGGCGAGGGCGGCCGCATGGACCAGCGATCGCTCGCAGGCTTCTCGCTGCTACAGGATGGCTTCACGGTCATCGGCCTGCCCGACACGCAGAACTACTCGAGCGACTTTCCGCAGATCTTCACGGCGCAGACCAATTGGGTCGTCGCCAATCG
>VGXJ01000003.1 GCA_016873375.1 Phycisphaerae bacterium | reverse complement strand
CCGGCGTGGTGTCGAGGAAGTAGCCCGGGCCCATCTGGCCGATGAACCAGGGGACGACGCTCTCGGCGGTGTCGCGATAGGTCTGGAGCAGGTCAGCCGTGAGCTGGGCGCGGTCGATGGGGCTGGTGGGCGTGCCCGTTGAAGACGCTTGGTCCATCACCTATTCTTACCAATTCGTGCCTGACCCACGGCGCGCACCCATGCCTGCCATCTCGATCGGCAACTTCGATGGCGTGCACCTGGGCCACCAGGCGCTGGTGGCCCGGGGCGGTCCGAGCATGACGGCCGTGACCTTCGATCCCACCCCAAACGAGGTGCTGGGGTTACCGGCACCTGCACGGATCATGGGGCCTCGGCGCCGCGACCACTTCCTGCGTGCGGCGGGGGCTGCCGATGTGCTCACGCTCGCAACCGACCGGGCCACGCTAGGCCTTGCTCCCGCGGAGTTCCTTCATTGGCTCCGTGATCGAGTGCCGTTCGATCGCATCGTCGAGGGCCCTGACTTCCGATTCGGCCATCGACGCTCAGGCGACCTGACCACGCTGCAGGAGCTCGGCCCCAAGCTCGGGTTCACGGTCGAAGTCGTGCCCGAGGTCGAGGCGTCGCTGCATTCGGGACATGTCGTCGCTGCACGCAGCACGACCGTGCGCTGGATGATCCAGCACGGCCGCGTGGCCGATGCCAAGCGGTTGCTCGGCCGACCGCATGAGCTCGTGGGCACGGTCGAGCAAGGCGATCAGCGCGGTCGCACCATCGGTTTTCCCACGGCCAACCTCGCGTGCGAGGGGTGCCTGCTTCCGGCCGACGGCGTCTACGCCGCGACGGCGCATCTCGATGATGGTCGTGCATTCGTCGCCGCCGTCAGCGTGGGGATCAAGCCCACCTTCGCTGGCGCGCGTCGCACGATCGAGGCGCACCTGATCGGCTTCGATGGCGTGATCGGCGAGTATGGCTGGTCGATGCGGCTGGAGCTGCGTCAGTGGGTGCGTGACCAAGTCCGGTTCACCAAGGTGGATGACCTGATCCGCCAGATCGGCGCCGACACTGCGCGATGCCGCGAGGAACTCCATGCCTGAATCCTTCGAGTACACGAGCAACGCCACGCCCGCCGAGCTTGCCGCACGGATCAGCGCGTGCACCGATGCCTGCGTCATCACGCACCAAAAGCCCGACGGCGATGCGATGGGCAGCCTGCTCGCTGCCGTGCGCATGTGCCGCGCGCTGGGCAAGCGTGCGGTCGGATACATCGCAGGTGCGGTCGATCCCAACATCCAATCGCTGGCTGAACCCGGCGAAGTGCGCCATGTCAGCCGCGGCTTGCCGGCGACCTCACATGATCTGGTCATCATCGTCGATACGGGATCGCGCTCGCAGCTCGAGCCCTATCTGCCGTGGCTCGAACCAATTCGTGACAGAGTGATCCTGATCGATCATCACCGCTCGGGTGATGATCTGGCAGAGCTTCGGCTCGTACGCCCCGAGTGCGCGAGCGCCACGATGGTCGTGGCCGAGGTCGTGCGCGCACTTGACATCAGCATGGTGCGCGCGGGCGGCAACGCACACCGATCGATCGCCGAAGCGATGTTCGCGGGGCTCGCCACCGACACGGGCTGGTTCCGCTTCTCGAGCGCCGACAGTGCGGCGTTCGCGCTGGCCAGCGAGCTCTTGGCGCTTGGTGTCGACAAGAGCACGCTCTACCGCCAGCTCGAAGAGAACGAGCGCCCCGAGCGGCTCGCGGCCACGGCGCAGGCCCTCGCCAGCCTTCGGTTTTTGCAGGATGGGCGCATCGCCGTCATGCAGCTTCGTCCCGAGGACTTCGAACGCTCGAGGGCCCGCCCCGAGGACATCGGCGGCGTCGTCAACAGCACGATGATGGTCGGCTCCGTCTGCGTGAGCATCCTCATGACCGAGCAGGAGCGGGGGATCACGAAGATGAGCTTCCGCAGCAAGCCCCGTGGCGGTGGCCAGCCGTTCTACGACGTCAATGTTCTGGCCGGGCAGTTCAATGGCGGCGGGCACGCGCAAGCCGCCGGCGGGCGCGTCAAGCTCTCCATGGACGAGGCCTGGGCGATGGCGCAGCCGATCCTCGAGGCGTACGAGCCTGAAGCGCCCAAGGCCTGAGTCGCGTCACGAAGTGCGGGGTTTGCCACGGATCGGGCCGTGGACCGGTCGAGCCCGTCGGAAGGTCGAGCGTCGCTGCACTGGAACCGTACTGAGCGCGTCCCTACGATCCCCGCATGCGCCTCACCCACGCCGTCGTCGTCCTTGCCCTTGCCGCGTCACTCGTCGCCTGTGATGGCGGCGGCACCGCATCGACTGCCGAGGTGCCGAAGGCCGCCATCCCGGTCGCCTACACCAAGTCGTTCTCGGTGAAGGGCATGCACTGCGAGGGCTGCGCGAAGACCGTCGCGAAGAAGGTCAAGGCGCTCGACGGCGTCGCCGAGTGCTCGGTCAACCTCGAGGGCGAGCGCGCCACCGTGAGCATGGATGATGCCAAGCGAACGCAGTCGGTGATCGATGTGATGAAGAAGCTCGGCTACGAGGTCGAGCCGGTGGATGACGCTGCGCCGGTCCCGAGTGCGTCGCCCACGACGCCCGACACCGCGCCAGCGGCACCAGTTGCCGACCCTGCCGCGCCCGCTACGACGCCCGCCACCTGAGCAGCGCCGGCAGCGCCACGACCGCCACGATCACGCACGCGATGCTGCCGACGAGCATCGCCCAGCCGAGGCTCGCGAGCCCACGGTGATCGGCAAGGATCAAGGCACCGAAGCCGATCGCGGTCGTCACGCCGGTGAACGCCGTGGCGGTGAGCGTGGCGGGCAGGCCATTGGGATCGCGCTTCCACCGATGCAGGACATGGATCGCGCTGTCGATCCCCAGCCCCAGGAGCATCGGCACCGCGAAGAAATTGGCCAGATTGAGCGACAGGCCAAGCGGACCGAGCACACCCAGCATGAGCAGCACGCCGGCCACGACGGTTGCCGTGGCCAGCAGCGCGGTGCGCAGCGATCCGAAGTCGATCCACGCGATCACCAGGATCGCCACCAGCGAGAGCCACGAGACGAACTCGAACGCGCGCCGCATGTCGGCGATCGACTCGACCTGCGTGACAGGGACCCCGGTGACCTCCGGATCGATGGCCCGAACCTGCGCGACGAACTCGCGCAGCGTCGGCTCGTCCCACGCATCGCCAGCAGGCACGATCTGCAGGAGCCATGAGCCAGCAGGCGAGATCGAACTCGCGCGAACGGCCGCGGGCAGGGCTTCGCGCACGCTCATCAGGCATCCGACGCGCAGTTCTGCGAGCGCGCGTTCGGTGCGCGCGGCGCGAGCATTGAGCTCCGCCAGCATCGGAGCAGCTTGGGTAGGTTCGGCCAGCGCGCGCTCGACTGCACGCCAGCGTGTGGCCAAGGTCGCAAGGATCGGTGCGCCTTCGGACTGACCTGCACTTGCCGCAATCGCGGCGAGGCGCTTGAGGCCTGAGGCGATGCGCTCGGCTCGCTCCGGTGTGAGATCGATCCTGGCCGCGGTCGGCGATGTTGGAGCGGGTGCATGCAGGCGAGCGGTGCTCTGCTCGTCCGTTGAAACGGGTTCTGAATGCTGCGCAGCGCCTTGGTCCTGCGCCGCACCTCCGACATGGCTGCTCGCAAGCGGTGCTGGAATGGCTGCAGCCAGATCGGCTCGGGCTCGGTCGGCAGCAGCCGTCGGAAGCCTGATGATGTCAAAGGCGCTGCGAATCCTGGCCACCCGCGGCAGCGAGCGCAGTGCTTCGCGCCTCGTCCAGGCGGCGTCGGGGCCGCTCGCGGTCGAGGCTGCAAACCAGGTCTGCGTGGCATCGTCGGCGAGCACGCGCTCTTCCCACGCGATGCTGTCGAGACCCTCGGCCTGCATCGAGAGCAGGTTGGCATCGAAGCGCAGGTTCGACGGCGCCATGATCGCCGCAGCCACGATCGCGATTGCCGAGATCGACACCACCGCTCCAGCAGGCGCGCGCATCCAGAGCGCGGTGGTGCGCGGCGGCGCAGTCGCCGTACCACCCGCCAGGACCAGCAGCGCCGGCAGCACCGTGACCATCACGAGTGCACTCGTGATGAGCCCAGCGCAGGCGAGCGTACCCAACTCACGAAGTCCCCCGAAGTCCGTGAGGATCGCCAGGGCAAAGACGACTGCGGTGGCACACGCCCCCGAGAGCGTGCCGGGACCGGCCTCGCGTACGGTGCGCTCGGCGGCGAGTGCGCGCGAACCATCGGCGAGGTACTCATTGAAGCGGCTGACGATGTGCACGCCGTAATCGAGTCCGGCACCCACCAGGACCAGCAGGAAAACGCTCGACAAGAGCGTGATGCGGCCGACGAGGAGCCACGCCAGACCCATCGTGATGCCCACGGCGATGCCGAACGCTGCCACGGCCAGGAGCGGTCGGCGCATGCCGCGGAAGAGCCAGATGAACACCATCGTGATCGCGGCCAGCGAGAGCAGGCTCGATCGCCCCATGTCGGCGTTGCTCGTGGCCAGTTCGTCCTCTTGCAAGACTGGTTTGCCCGTCAGGCCGATCTCGACGCCAGGGTGGTGCGCCTGCACGCTCGCGAGTGCTTCGCGTACGGCGGCGAGCGGCGCCGCGACCGCGTTGAAGTTGGCGAAGTCCTTGGCCGGCATGGCCTGCACGAACCAGAGCCGGCCATGCTCGGAGCGCAAGAATCGATCGGGACGTGCAGCACCCAGCGAACGATCGTCAGCGTGGCCCGTCTGCGCGGCACGATCTTTCGCGGCACTTGGCTCGAGATGATCGACGACCTGTGGCGCCAACGCATCGAGTGCGACGATCGCCGACTCGATCCCAGCGCGATCCGGCAGGGGCGAGGTGACGGAGCGATCGGCTTGCTCCAGCGCAGCCGCCGCCTGCCCGTGCGCCAGGAGTTCCAGTGCCGATCGAGCGCGAGCGAGTTCGTGCAGTTCGCGCTCGGACATCGCGTGCGGTGCCACTCGCCACTGCTCGTCGACCGAAATGCTGCTGTGGACCCACATCAGCTGGCCACGCTCGACCAGCTCCGCCAGCGCACCCTGCACCGCGCGGACGGCTGCCTCGGCCCGTGCGTGGGCAGGGGCATCCTCGTCCAGCGGATCGATGACCACGATCATGTCCTCGAGGTCGCCGAACTCATCAAGGAAGGCTTGGTAACGCTGCATGAACGGGCGCTCGCGCCCGATGAGCGAGTTGGTGTCGGCGTCCAGCGGCAGGTGCATGGCGCCAAGCCAGCCGCCGATGGCGGCGAGCACCATGCCGATCCCAAGCAGCAGCCGAGGGGCTCGGGTGGCGAACCGCGCGCAGGCTTCGGCGATGGACTGGAAGGGTTTCAATGGCGTGATTATTGGTCACCAGAAAGGATGGCGCCTCACCACTCTAGCGCGCCTCGGCTCCATCGACCGTGCCCGCGGCGCGTGGACCGTGCGGATGAGGAGCAATCATCGTTGGAATTCATCGGACTCTCAACTCGTTCCTCGCATGGCCTGTGGCATCTTCACCTTGTGCACTGGTCGTGGCTGGGCAGGTGCGCCAAGAAAGGTCGACCGATGGTCAAGTGGAACACGCGGTACGTGGCGGGCATGGCGATGGTCGCCTCGACCATGGTGTCGTCGTCGTCACTCGCGCAGTCGGTCGCACGGCAGTGGAACGACGAGCAGCTTGCGGCCATCCGACTTGACCTTGCACGCCCAACCGTGACGGCGCGCAACCTCTACCACGTCAGTGCCGCAATGTGGGACGCGTGGGCGGCGTTCGATCCGGCCGCCGCGGCCGTGATCGCAGTCGACATCCCCGACATGAGCGCTGGTGATGTCAGTGCAGCACGCAACATGGCGATTTCGTATGCGGCATATCGCGTACTCAACAATCGCTACGCGAGCAGCCCGAATGCGGCAGCGAGCCTTGCCGCATTCACTGCGCGCATGAACACACTTGGCTACGACCCGGCGTACAGCGGCACCGCAGGGGGAACGCCGGCAGACCTCGGCAACGCCATCGGTGCCGCCGTGATTGCCTTCGGGTTGGTCGACGGATCGAACCAGCAGAACGCCTACGCGAACCAGCAGTATGTACCGATCAATCCTCCGCTGATCGTGGACTTGCCCGGCAATTCGTGGGCCATTCACCCGAGCCGCTACCAACCATTGGCGCTGGACTTCATCGACCAGAATGGCATCCCGATCCCCGGTGGCTTCCCGCCGTTCCTTTCGGCGGAGTGGGGATTCGTGACGCCCTTCGCGCTAACGCCCGCCGATCGAACGGTGCAGCAGCGCGCCGGCTACAGCTGGAACGTCTACCTCGATCCCGGCCCTGTGCCTGCGCTCGACAACGCGATGATCGCCACGTTCCAGCAGAGCCATGCCGTCACGCTCACGCTGAGCGGTCAGCTCGACCCCGCCGATGGCGTGATGCTCGACATCTCGCCCGGCGCGATTACCGCGAAAGCGCTGCCCGTCGACCCGGCCGATGACTTTGCCACGCTCTATGACGGTGACCTCGGCCCCCAGTGGGCTCCGGGGCTGCCGACCAACCCCGTCACTGGCTCTTCCTATGCGCCCAATGTCGTCAAGCGGGGTGACTTCTCGCGCGTGCTCTCGGAATTCTGGGCCGATGGCCCAAGCAGCGAGACGCCGCCCGGCCACTGGTTCAAGATCAGCAATGAGGTCACGGGGAATCTGGCCCAAAAGCGCTGGCGCGGTGAAGGTCCTGAGCTTGACGGGCTTGAGTGGGACGTTCGGCTGTACCTCGCGCTGGGTGGCGCCCTGCACGACACCGCCATCTCGATCTGGAGCGTGAAGGGCTATCACGACGCTGCTCGGCCAGTCACCGCGCTCCGCTACATGGCCATGAAGGGCCAGTCGTCCAACCCGGCTGGCCCCGCGTACCACCCGCACGGCTTGCCGCTGGTTCCCGGCAAGATCGAAGTGATCACGGCGCAGACGACCGCGCCCGGCGAACGCCACGAAGCGCTCGCGGGCTTCGAAGGAAAGTTGGCAGCGTTTGCGTGGCGAGGCCCGGACTACATCTCGAACCCAGCCGTCGACGTGGCCGGCTGCGCGTGGGTGCTGGCGCAGACATGGTGGCCATACCAGCGGCCCACGTTCGTCACGCCTCCCTTCGGCGGCTATGTGAGCGGGCACTCGGGCTTCAGCCGCTGCGCCGCAGACCTGCTCGAGGCGATCACCGGCTCGCCGTACTTCCCGGGTGGCATGGGCGTCTTCAACGCGGTGCAGAACCAGTACCTCGTCTTCGAGGATGGCCCGTCGCAGACCGTGCAGCTGCAGTGGGCGACGTACAAGGATGCGGCTGCCCAGAGTGCCTACAGCCGAGTGTGGGGTGGCATCCATCCTCCGATGGATGACGCACCGGCACGCCGCATCGGCCGAGCCATCGCGCCCAAGGCGCTGGCGCGTGCGGAGCAATTGTTCGGCGCGCCGACATGCCCTTGCGACCTGGATGGCAATGGCTCTGTCGAAGGTGCCGACCTCGCCACCATGCTCGCCTCGTGGGGTCTGTGCTCTGGTGCGTGCGTCGCCGATCTCAATGGCGATGGCCAGGTTGGCGGCAGCGACCTAGGCTCACTGCTGGCGGGCTGGGGCGCGTGTCCGTAAGAGTTCACCGCGCACGAAGACGTGTGACGCGCGCCCCGTGACCGGCCACCCATCGAACGGGCAGTTGCGGCTGAGGCTGACGAACGACTCCGCATCAATGGTCCAGGACATGGCGGGATCGATCACCGTCACGTCTGCAGGCCCGTGCACGGTCAGCGTGCCCAAGCCGCAGCCATCGAGTCCGCACAGCCGAGCGGGCTCGATCGTCAGAAGTGCGATCAGCCGGGGCCAGTCGATCGCACCGGACTCGACGAGGGCCTTCGCGTAGAGGGGCAGTGCGCACTCCAGACCGATGATGCCGAAGGGCGCGGCGGTGAAGTCGCGGGCCTTCTCGGCGACCGCATGAGGGGCGTGATCGGTGCCGAGCACCGTGATGATGCCGTCGGCCACGGCCTGGCGCAGCGCCTGCACATCGCTGGCCGTGCGCAGCGGGGGATTCATCTTCGCCTGCGTGTTGTAGCCCTCGCAAAGGTCATCCGTGAGCAGGAGGTGGTGCGGGCTGACTTCACCGGTCACGCGCTGGCCTGCATCGCGGGCACGCTTGATGATCTCCACGCTGCCGCCGCTGGAGAGGTGCTGGGCGTGGTACATCGCACCCACGCGCGCATTGAGCCGCACATCGCGCTCGATGATGACTTCTTCGGCGACCGCGGGCCAGCCGCCGAGCCCCAGCCGCGCGGCGACGGCGCCGGCATTCATGACGCCGCCCTTGGTGAGCGAAGCATCCTGGCAGTGCTGCATGAAGGCCTTGCCGAGTGCGGCGCAGGTGAGCAGCACCTGATGCATCATCGCGGCGCTCTCGATGCAGTCGCCATCGTCGCTGAAGGCGACCGCGCCGGCCTTCGCCATGGCGCCCATGGGTGCCAGTTCCTCTCCCTTGCGGCCGATGGTGGCGGCACCGACAGTGAACACGCGCGCCTTGCCGGCTTCCTGCGCCTTCAGCCGAACGAAGTCGACGAGGCTCGGCAGGTCGAGCGCCGGCGTCGTATTGGGCATGCAGCAGACGGTCGTGAAGCCACCCTCGATCGCTGACGAAGCGCCGCTCAGGATCGTTTCCTTGTGCTCCTGGCCCGGCTCACGCAGATGCACATGAGGATCGATGAGCCCCGGTGCGACGATGCAGCCCTCGCAATCGATCACCGTCGCGCCGGCCGGTGGCGCGATGCGGCTCGTCGAACGCTCGCGGATCGCCGCGCCGTCGATGAGCAGGTCGCCCGTTGCATCAAGGCCCGAGGCTGGGTCGATGATCCGTCCGCCACGCAGAAGGTAGGTCGCCATGGGTGAAGATGGTACGAAGGCCTATGAGGCGACAGATGGACCGCCTAAAGCACATCGGCCCCGCACGAGGCGGGGCCGATGGATCGTTCAGTCACGCGGGAGCGAACTCCCGAGCGGGCTCAGCCCTGGGTGGCGGGGCAAGCCTTCTTGCAGCAGCCGTCGGCCTTCTTCTCGCTCACGGCGCCAGGGGCGGCTGCGGCGGGGCAAGCGGCCTTTTCGGAGCAGCTCTTGCTGCAATCAGCCTTCTTCTCGCTGACCGCGCCGGGGGCGGCGTTGCCGGTCATCGGGCAGGTTGCAGCCTTGCTGCAGCTCTTGCTGCAGTCGGCCTTCTCAGCGACGGCGCCGGGGGCCGCGGCGGTTTCCTTGCAGCACGCCTTGGCGACCTTCGAGCAGCACTCGCTCTTGGCGCCGACGGCGCCGGGGGCCGCGGTCTTGGTGGTTTCACAGGCCGCAAAGAGGCCGACGAGGGCGAGAGCAGCGATCGAGAACTTGGTCATGGTCAACTCCTAGGGTTGGTAAAACAAACGAAGGTTCGTTGTGGACGATCGTCACGGGACATCGTGTCCCGAGTGGAACGCATAGTCTAGCTCGATTCTTGCCTTAGGACAGCGATTTGGGACAAAGATGACCACTTCGGAACCCCCAGCCTCGTCCCAGGATGGGCCCACTGGCCACGCCGAACCGGGTTCGGCGGGCTTCATGGCCCTGCCACGGACCGACCGGTTGGCTGCGTTGCTGGCGAAGGCGCGGAATCTGCCCAAGGTTGCGGGGGTTTACCTGATGAAGGATTCCGAGGGGCGGGTGATCTATGTCGGCAAGGCAGGGATCTTGCCCAACCGGGTGGCCAGCTACTTCGTCCCGAGTGCCGACCTCGGACCGCGCAAGCACCCCATGCTCGACCTGATCCACGACCTCGACACGATTCCGTGCGAGGGAGAGTGGGAGGCGCTCCTGATGGAGAGCCGACTCATCAAGGACCTTCATCCGCACTTCAACGACCGGATGACGGACGACAAGACCTTCCCGTACCTCGCGGTCACGATGCGCGATGACTTTCCAGGTGTCTTCATCACGCGTGATCCCGCGGCGCCACAGTTCCGTGGCGCGCGGGTCTTCGGTCCCTTCACGAGCAGCGGTTCGCTGCGGCATGCTGTGCAGGTCTTGCAGCGGGTCTTCAAGTACCGCACCTGTGAACTCACGATCGAGGCCTCCAACCCCGCAAACGCATCGTTCAGGCCCTGCCTGCTGCACGACATCCACCAGTGCACGGCGCCCTGCGCCAACCGCATCTCGCCTGAGGCCTACCGTGCGGACATCGAACGATTCCTGCGTTTCCTCTCGAGCAAGCGCAGCGCGATGCTGCGTGAACTCCGTACCGAGATGGACGAGGCGAGCGCAGCGCTCAGTTTCGAGCGGGCGGCCGTCCTGCGCGACCAGCTCCGTGCGATCGAGCGGCTCGATGACCGCGAGACGCGCGGCGATGAAGGCGAGTTCGACTGGCAGCCGGAAGTCACGATGTTCAGCGGCGATCCGCTCGCCATGTCGCGCAGCCTTGCGCGCACGCTCGGGCTCGAGTCGATCCGCTGCATCGAGGGCTTCGACATCGCGCACTTGGCAGGCGAGGAGACCGTGGGCAGCAAGGTGTGCTTCATCGACGGCCGCCCGTTCAAGGATGCCTATCGCCGTTTCCGAGTGCGCAGCGTCGAGAACAACGACTACCGGGCGCTTCAGGAAGTGGTGAGCCGCCGCTACCGCGAAGCGGGCAAGGGGCAAGAGCTCTATCCCGATGTGGTGCTCATCGACGGCGGCATCGGACAGCTCAACGCCGCGCTCGAGGCGTTCGCGCAGATGGACCGCCGGCCACCGATGGTGATCAGCCTGGCCAAGCGCGAGGAGTTGATCCACCTTCCGGGCCGGACCGAGCCGATCCGGCTGGGGCGCGAGAACGCGGGGCTCAAGCTGTGCCAAGCCATTCGCGACGAGGCGCACCGCTACGCGCAGCACTACCACCATCTCTTGCGCACCAAGCGCCTGCTGCCTCCCAAGAAACCCACTGATGGCTGACGAGGGTGCTCCGTGCGCTCCGCCATGGGTCGATCGAAGCGCAGTCGCAATCCCTCACGGGAGCTTTTCCTGCGCCCGATCTTGCAAGGTGGATGCAGAGCCGGGACTGACTGGGTCGCTCACGCCGGAGAGGGCAGGGCGTCCGCCGGCGGCTCGGCATCGGGGCCCTTGGCGGGAACGGGCGCTGGCTTGGCAGCCGCGAACTCACGCTGCAGCAGGTCGCTGACCGTGCTCTTCTCGATCTTCTCGCCACGCATGAGCTTCTCGACCTCCTCGCGCGTGAGCGTCTCGTACTTGAGCAGCGCCTGCGCCACGGCGTCGATCGCGGTCCAGTGCTGGTCGACCATGCGGCGAGCCTCGTCGTAGGCCTCGTCGCTGAGGCGTCGGATCTCCTCGTCGATGATCCGCGCCGTCTCGGGCGAATAGTCCTTCTCGGGGATGTACATCTCGCGGCTGTCCTCACCCGAGTAGTTCACGAAGCCCAGGCGGTCGCTCATGCCCCACTTGAGGACCATGGCGCGCGCGTAGGCAGTGACCATCTGGATGTCCATGCCCGCGCCGGACGAGATGTCGCCCGTGTGGCGCCCCTCGGCGAGGCGGCCAGCGCACAGCACACGCATGGTCGCTTGCATGAAGCGACGGCTGTAGCCGTACCGATCCTTGTCGGGCAGGCTGAAGGTGACGCCCATTGCCTGGCCACGGGGGATGATCGTGACCTTGTGCAGCGGATCGGCGTCCTTGAGCAGGACCTGCAGCACAGCGTGACCGGCCTCGTGGTACGCGGTGGCTTCTCGCTCCTGCTGCTCGATGCGGCGGCTCTTGTTGGCCCGGCCCCAGCGGACCTTGTCACGGGCTTCCTCGAGATCGCTCTGCTCGATGAAGTCCTTCTCGGCCATGGTCGCGATGATCGCGCTCTCGTTGATGAGTGCCGCCAGATCCGCGCCGCTGAACATGGGCGTGGCCTTGGCGATGCGGGCCAGGTCGACATCAGGGCCCATCTTGACCTTCTTCGCGTGAACCGACAGGATCTCTGCGCGGCCCTTCACATCAGGCAGCGGCACCTGGATCGAACGGTCGAAGCGGCCGGGCCGCGTGAGCGCGGGGTCGAGCACATCGAGCCGATTGGTGCCGGCGATCACGATGACCTGGTCGCTGGCCTCAAAGCCATCCATCTCGACGAGGATGGCGTTGAGGGTCTGTTCGCGCTCGTCATGGCCGCCGCTGTTGAAGCCGCCGCCACGACGGCGCCCAACCGCGTCGATCTCATCGAGGAAGATGATGCACGGCGCGTTCTCCTTGGCCTGCTTGAAAAGGTCGCGCACGCGGCTCGCGCCCACGCCCACGAACATCTCGACGAAGTCCGAGCCCGAGATCGAGAAGAAGGGTGCATCGGCCTCGCCGGCAATCGCCTTCGCGAGCATCGTCTTGCCGCAGCCGGGCGGGCCCGAGAGCAGCACCCCGCGCGGAATGCGGCCCCCGAGGCGCGCGAACTTCTTCGGGTTCTTGAGGAACTCGACGATCTCGCTGACTTCTTCCTTGGCTTCCTCGATGCCGGCGACGTCCTTGAAGGTGATGCCGGTCGAATCCTTGGTCTGCAGGCGGTGGCGGCTCTTGCCGAAGTTGCCGAGCATGCCACCGGGGCCGCCGCCTGCCGAGCGCAAGCCGCGCATGAAGAACCAGAAGATGAAGATGAGCACGCCGAGCGACAGCAGGCTCGGCAGCAGCGCCATGAACCACGACTGGCCAGTGTTCTCCTCGCTCCAGCCCACGCCGGCGGCCGTGAGCTGATTGCGGATCCAGCCATAGTCATCGGGGAGGATCGTGGAGTAGATGCGCGTGGGCTGCTGCGCGGCGGTGCCGGGAGCCTTGCTCTCGCCCGAGGGAGCGGGCGCCGACCACGCCGTGGCATTTTCCTTGACTTCCGCGACCACGCGGCCGGTTTCGATGATGATCGAGCCGTCCTTGAGCTTGCCTTGCTTGGCGTATTCGATGAGCGTGGGCAGGGGCTGCTGCTGGCCATCGGGGCCGCCGGAGAAGAGCACCATGCCGACCAGGACCATCAGCCCAAGCAGCATGATCAAGGTGAGGCCAGGTCGACGCGGCGGGGCCGCGCCGGGACCGCCTTGGCCGCCGGGACCCTTGCCGCCCGGGGTCGGCCCCTTGCCTTGGCCGGGTTCGTTCTGCTGAGCGTGGACGGGTGGGAGGAGTTCGTTCATGATGTTCACCAATCGGCCTGCATGCTGTCAACGATCGCCGTGGCCAGTTGTTCGACGACCTGGAACCTTGCCAGATCGATCGGCTGTTGTATGGGCAGGCTCGCGACGAAGACGGCGGATTCGCGGAAGCCGTTGCGCTGCACGAGCGGCTTGCCCGTGCGCTGGTCGATCCACTCGAAGTCGACGGTCACGTTGAGCGCCATTTCCTCGGTGAGGGCTGTCCCGCGGCTCTTGCTGATCTGCTGAAGGTCGACGGTCCTGATCGTGGCACGCAGCACGGTGTCGGCGCTGCCTTCGCTCGCCACCCGGAAGTGCGTGCCCGACTCGATGACCTTGACGAGCGCATCCGTGAGCTCCGGCGCGACCTTGCGATCGAAGGTTGCGTTCTTGGCCACCGGCACGGCAACGGTGCGCACGCTCTTGTCGTAGCGCCGACCCGACTCGTACTTCGGTGCGCCGTCGCAGGCGACCAAGGAACCCGCGAGGCACAGCAGCAGCGCCGCATGACGCTTCATGGTGCCACGCCCTTCGCGGGATCGACGGTCACGGCCGGGCTCGCCTCGATCGGTGAGGCCGGTACGGCGTTGCCCGGGGGGACGGCGATCGGCTTGGGTTCGAGGGCGGATCGCATGGCGGTGCGGAGCGCCGCGTAGTCAGGAGCGCCGGCCTTCGCGTGCTCCGGCAGCTTCGCAGCCAGCTCGGGAGCGATGTCGAGCGCCTCGAGCGTGGACACGCTGCGGGGAAACCGCGTCACGAGCCGCCGGATGAAGCGCTCGGCACCCACAAGGTCGTCTCGCGCGATGTACCAGCGGGCCTCGGCGAGCAGCTTGCGGGCTTCGCTTTCGTCGATGCGCACCAGCAGGGCCTCGGCGCCGATGCGATTGGCGAGCATGGGGTCGCGGACCTCGAGTTCGCGCAGGCGGAGCTGTGCCTCGACAAGGCCCTTCGCGCTGTGTTCCGGCCCGCGGAACGAAGCACAGTACGAATAGATCAGGCGCAGCCGAGCCTTGTCGACCTGCGGGCTGCGGGGGTAGTTCTGCACGAAGAGGTCGTACGCCTCTGCAGCCATGTCGAGCTGGCGCGTGTCGAAGTAGTGATCCGCGAGCCGCATTCCCGACAGTTCGGCCAGCTGGCTGCCCGGCAGGCGCTCCTGGACGCGGATGAGCATCTCGACGGCTTCATCGGTTGCATCGACGATGCGCAGGGTGCCGAACCATCGGCGCTTGAGGCCATCGGCGTAGGCGCACGCGATGGTGTACTCGCGCTGCAAGGCCAGCACGAAGACATCACTCGACGGGTAGCGCCGGGCGACCTCCTCGTAGTCGAAGAGGGCGTCGTATTCGTTACCGCCCTTCCAGACCGCATCGCCGCGGGCGAGCAGGCATCGCGCCCGAAGGCCGCTTGCAGGGAAGGACTCGAGCCAAGCATCGGCAAGCTTCTGGGCGCGTGCATACTCGCCCCGGGCGAGCGTCTCGCGCACGATCTGCAGTCGGCCCTCTGGACTGGCGGGATCCACGCCGGCGGGGGCGACCCACTGGTCGTTGTCATCGAGCACTTGCGTTTGCCCGAGGCAGGGGACGGCAAGGGCGATGGGGGCGAGAAGCGCCACGATACGCAGCATGGACGGATCGTAGGGGTTCTCGCAGGACGCCGCCAACAAAGACGGCCAAAGCGGAAGGGGGCACCGAGGCATCCGGCTCTTTCGTCGTCGGTCTATCGTGCCACCGTGCGACGAGTCCTTGTGATCTTCAATCCCATTTCGGGTGGCGGCAAGGCGGCGGCCGCCAGCGTTGGCGTGGAGCGGTCCCTGGAATCGGCAGGGTTTGAGGTGCGCCGATTGGCGACCGAGCCCGGGCCGAGCGAGCAGTGGCTCGATGCGCCTTTGGCCGGACGGGATGCGCTGGTCGTGATGGGTGGGGATGGGGCCGTTCGCACAGCAGCCATGAGCGCCGGCCGCGTCGGGGTGCCGATGTGCAACCTGCCGTTCGGCACGGAAAACCTGTTTGCGCGGCACTTCGACATGAGCCGCGATGGACCCGCGTTGATCGAGCGGCTTCGAGGTGGATGCGTGCGAAGCGTCGACCTTGGACTGGTCAACGGCGAGCCGTTTCTCGCCATGTGCAGCATCGGCTTCGATGCCGCGGTCGTGCACGATCTCGCTGGCGCGCGAACCGGAGCGATCTCCAAGTTCAGTTACGCAAAGCCCATCTTCCGTCAGGTCCTCTCATGGCGTGCAGCACCGCTGGAGGTCGAACTCGACGGTTCGCCATGGAGGCTTCCGAGCCCGGGATTCCTGGTCGTCGGCAATACGCGGCGGTATGCAGCGCACCTCGATCCGGCCCCGATGGCGGTGGATGACGATGGGCTGCTCGACGCGTGTTTTTTCCCGTGCAAGTCTTCGATCGGCGTCTCGATGTGGGCGGTTCGGTGCTGGCTTGGTCAACAATTTCGGGCCAGTCGAGCCATGCATGGGCGCGCTCGTTCGATCGTCGTGAACGGAGGCGACCGGCCGGTGCGCTACCAGATGGATGGTGATCGTCCGTGCGCGACACACGATGCTGTGGTCGTGCGGATGGAGGTACGCCGGCAGGTGGTGCCGATCCTCGTCAGGTCCGAGAAATGAAATTGGCATAAAGGCCGGCGGGTGGCCTTGCACCGTCCGGAAACCATCTGCTATGTTTCCGGCGTCTCGAGGAGCCATGGATGGCACCAAAGAGGCCGACGCGGCACGGATGTCTCGTCGTGAAACTGGTCTGGGCCAATGGCCCCTTGGTCAAGGAGCGACCACGCATGTCCAGAGCGAATGCTCGTCTATTGAAGGAAGGGTCTGTCAAGGGCGTTGCCCGCGGCAGCGGTGTGCCACCCAAGCGCAGCGGTCGAACCGCCACCAGCGCGCTGCGGCTGAGATCCGCCAAGGAGCTCGCCGACCACGAGACCGAAGATCTTGTCGAACTCACCGAGCAGGTGGTCGACGCGCCAGCGCAGGAGGTCGATGCGCCAGCGCAGGTGTCGCCCATCGACGCGACCTGGCAGGCGTTCAAGACGCTGCAGGCCGATGGCGATAACCCGGTGGAGCTCGAGCGGCTGCGCAACGTGCTCATCGAGAACTACCTCCACATCGTCAAGTTCAACGCCGAGCGGCTTCGCATGAAGCTGCCGAGCGAGGTCGATGTGGATGACCTGAATTCCGCGGGCCTCTTCGGGCTCATGGATGCCATCAAGAGCTTCGAGCCCAGCCGCGGCGTGAAGTTCGAGACCTTCTGCGCCCAGCGTGTGAAGGGTGCGATCTACGACGAGCTGCGCAGCATGGACTGGGTGCCGCGCCTGGTGCGCAGCCGCACGGCGAAGATCGAGCGCATCCGCAAGGACCTGCAGGGTCGCCTCGGTCGCAAGCCGACCGATGAAGAGGTGCTCGCCGAGAGCGGCCTCACGCGCGAGGATTTCGACAAGGTCGTCAAGGATTCGCGCCCGGTCGGCACGGTCAGCCTGAACCGCAAGTGGTTCGAGACTGACTCGAGCCGTGATGTGCGCGAGATCGATGTGATTGAGGACAACCGCCAGGCCGACCCACTCCAGTCGGTGGGCAAGGCCGACCTCAAGCTGCTGCTCACCAAGGGGCTCTCGCGCGCCGAGCGGCTGATCGTCGTCCTCTACTACTACGAAGAGATGACGATGAAGGAAATAGGCATGACGCTCGATCTCTCCGAGAGCCGCGTCAGCCAAATGCACTCGAGCATCCTGGCGCGCATGAAGGCGCAGATGCAGCATCGCATGAAGGAACTCTGACGGACTCATTGGCGGGTCCGGCGCAGGCCGGGCCCAGCCCTCGCACGATCGCCGGTCGGCCTGATCCCCCGACCGACAGCCACCGTTCCCGCCGCCTCCCGAGCTCCACGGGAGGCGGCTGTGCATTTGAGATGGGCTTCCGGTTTGACTGGCGGCCTTTACTATGGGAACATTCAAAGGTGATTCCGGATCAGAGTGATGGAACAGCCCCGGGTGTGGAGTTAGGCGAGACGATCGCTGACGATGTTCGTTCATCGCCCGGTCTGAGCGAGACCGTCATGGCAGAGTTGATGGGCGGACCGAGCGAGCCGCGTTCACGGCGGGGAAAGCCGGAGCCGCTGAAAGCCTTCGGCGCGTCGAGTGCTACGAGAAAGGTCGTACTGCTGCTCGGTGGATCCGGCGCGGGCAAGACAGTCTTCACGGCAACGCTCTACCAGCAGCTCTGGTCGGGAGCACGAGTGGTCCGAGGCCGCGTTGCTCAGGGCGTGGCACATGGCGCTGCTGAGCGCGCAACGCGGACCATCAGGGGCAAGGCGCGGCAGATCGAGACCCACCACGAACTGCTCAGAGTCGCTGAAGACTTGGCCGCTGGCAAGTGGCCGGCGCCAAGTGTGGGCATCTCTCATGTCGAAGTCGAGGTCACGCTTGATGGCGAGACTGAACTCGTGTCCATCGTGGACTATCCCGGAGCCGAGCTCGATCGTGCCATCAACTGGCAGGGCAGCGATCCTCTGTCGACTGAGCTGATCTGGCTTGCCGAGCGCGCCGCTGCATTGATCGTGTTCATTGACCCGGACTGCATCGTGGCAGGGGGTGCACAGTGGGACCAGGACCGGGCGGCGATCGCGCACGCGATCCGCTTGGCCCGTCGTGGACCCGATCGTGATCAGACACCGGTGGCGATCGTCGTGCCCAAGGCTGATCGTCACAAGGAGTCGGTCACGTTGAGCGGGAGTGCGCGGGGACTGCTCGCGGTGAGGGACCCGGTGCTCGCCGACCTTGTGCAGCCTGCTGCGTACTGGCTGACCTCGTGCATCAGTGCGGTGGCCACGGTCGGAGGCTGGCTGAAGCCTAAGCGAAAACGTCCACCTGCCAATGTGGTCGAGCCACTCCTGTATTGCCTGGCAACGCTCGAGCGACAGCGTGAGTTCCGCAAGCGCATGGGTGTGGTCGAGTCGTCGCTGCGAGACATAGAGCCGTTTCGGGAAGCCGCCCGGCAACAAGCGCTGCTCCAGGCTCAGGAGATGGAGCGTCGACTGCCCAAGTTCTATCGAGCGTGCGTCATGCTCTTTGCGGCACTGCTGTTACTGGTCCTCTCCTTGACCCTCTTCAAGCCCACAAAATGACTTCACCGCGTCCGACCCAACAGCCCCAAAGCGATCGCGACGAGGCGGAGATCCGGAACTGGATGCTTCCCCTCAAGCAACAGGAGTTCAGGGTGCCGGATCCTTCTGACATCAGCCTGCCGGAAGACCCCGTGGATTGGGCCAAGCGACTTTTCCTACTGGAAAAATGGTTCCGGAGCGTCGCCAAATGGATGGCATGCCTCGCATTCGGCATCATGCTGTTCTACTGGACGGTCCGGCTCCTCTCGTAGGTGGCGGTCTTACCGATCGCAAGGTCATCGGAGTATGCTCTGCCAGGCGCCCAGCGGGCGCGGAAGGGGCGACCTTAAGATGTCTGACTCCAAAGACCCTCGGGCTCCGCGCCTGAGGGAGACCGTGGCCAAGAGCACGGGCTCCCTCGATCTTGAAGCTCGCTCCTCGCAAGAGAGGCCACCGTCTGCTGGATCACGATCGCAGGCGGGCCTCGCCGCAGAGCGTTCCCCATCAGAGACCGTTTTTGCCCATGAGCTCGATGCAGCCTCCGATGGGCTTGTGCGGGATGAATCGGCGGCGCCGGCCGTGTTGCCCATGAGTTTGAACGCGGCCACGAGTGACTCGCTCCAGCCTCGCGGCGTGCGGGATCGCATCGTGGTGCTTGGCCGTCGCGGCTCCGGGAAGACCGTGTTCATCACGCGGCTGTACGAAGCGCTCTGGCAGGGGTGTCAGTTGGTGAATGGGCGTTTCGTGCCCGAACGGCGGGCGCAGGCGGGCGATGCCGTGCGCACACTGAGCGCGCGCGCGCGTGAAGGGCGCCTGCACACCGAGCTGCGCCGCATGGCGATGGACCTCGATGCGGGGAAGTGGCCGGTTTCAACCCAGAGCATTACGCTGATCGAGATCGACATCACGCTCGACGGCCGCACGAAGCTGCTGGCGGCCATGGACTATCCGGGCGAAGTCTTCCGGACTGCGTTTGCGCTTGGTACGCAGGATCCCGCCAGCAACGAACTGCGCGACGCCGTCGATCGTGCCGCGGCGTTGATCCTGCTCGTTGATCCGGCCGTCGCGCTCAAGCCAGGCATCGAGCGCGAGGAAGATGCATTCGGCCTCGTGGCGGCCGTCGAACGGCTGCGATCGATGCCCAACGGCGACGATGTCCCGGTGGTGGTCGTGTTGACCAAGTGCGATGCGTACGTGCCGCTCTTGAGCGCAGAGGGCGGCCCGCGTGCGCTCGCCGAGCGCCTGTATCCGCAGATTTTCCGTCAGCTCGGCGGTACGCGCACCGTGGCGTTCGCGAGCAGCGCCACCAGCGTGGTGCGTTCGCCGCGCGGGGTGGTCATTCCGCGCAAGCGTCGCGCGCCACGAGACGTGATCGAGCCGCTGGTCTTCTGCCTTGATTGGCTCGAGCGCGCCGAGGAGAAGGAGTCGCTCGAGCGAGCCCAGCTGGAAGCAAGCCTTCGCCGGGATGCGCAGCTGCGCGAGGAACAGGCCGAGGACGAGCGCGAGGAGCGCGAGGCGCGCGTGGGTCTGGTCATCTTCTGGATCGGGGTCAGTGCGTTGCTCGTGGGTGCAGCGGTGATCACGCTGTGGTGGATGGGCAAGCTCTGACATGCCACGCGCGGATGTCCATGTGCTGGGTTCGAAGGCCGGCTACACCACGCTGGCTGCGTCGCCTGGCGTAACGGCCCGGGAACGGCAGGTACTCGAAGAGCTCGGGTTCGGTGGGGTATCTCGTGAGGAGGAGATGGACTCGTTACGGCGCGAGCCCTGCATGCTGGGTCGTCAGTTGTCGACCGGGCGATGGGCGATCTCCCGACTTCTGCCTGGTGGCCGAGATGACTTCGGTCGTGCGACCTT
>VGXJ01000002.1 GCA_016873375.1 Phycisphaerae bacterium | reverse complement strand
GGCCAAGGCCACCCGCCCCTACACCGATCGCATCCGACAACTGGTGGGCGAAGTCGCCGCAGCGGCCGGTGATGTCTCGCATCCGCTTCTGCAGGGCGGCGGTTCGTCGGGCAAGGTGCTGGTGCTTGTCATCGGCAGCGATCGCGGCCTCTGCGGCGCCTACAACGGCAATGTGCTGCGCACGGCCATGGTCCGCATCAAGGCACTGAAGGCCCAGGGCAAGCAGGTTGTGCTGCACACCGCCGGCAAGAAGGCCTTTGCGTTCTTCAAGTACCAGCAGATGCTGCCCGAGGAGCGCTTCACCTTCGGCGACCGCCCCAAGTACGAGGACATCCAGGCCCTCGCCGATCGCTACATGGGTGCATTCGCTGCGGGCGAGTTCGAGCAGATCGTGGTCTGCAGCATGCGCTTCGTGAGCAATGCGCGCCAGATCGCCGAAGCGGTGCAGCTGCTGCCGCTGTCGATGCCGCAGGCGTCGCAGGGCGCTTCCACCGCGTCGTACGAGTTCAGCCCGGGTGCCGTCGAGATCCTCGATGACCTTCTTCCTCGCAGCGTGAAGGTCAGCCTGTTCCAGGCCTTCAACGATGCCATCGTGAGCGAGAACGTCATGCGCATGGTGGCGATGAAGGCTGCGACCGACAATGCGTCGGGCCTCGGCCGCACGCTCAAGCGCAACTACAACCGCGCACGCCAGGCTCGCATCACGACCGAACTCACCGAGATCGTGTCGGGTGCCGCAGCGCTGGGCTGATCGCGTCTTCGGTCAAGCATCTCCGAGGCCCGTGCCATCCGGCGCGGGCCTCGTTCGTTTGCGGGCTGCGTGGGCGAGGCAGCGCGGGGACTCAGCCAGGGTCCTTGCCCGTGACGACTGGCATGCTGGCCTTCGTCCAGCCCTCGAGCCCGCCGCGCAGCGTGTAGACGCTGTCGTAGCCCAGTTCGATGAGCCGCTTGCTCGCCGCTGGGCCGAGCACATCGTTGGCGTTGGTGCCGTAGACCAGGATCGCGACCGACTTGAATTCGCCGAGTTCGGGAACGGCCACATCGTTCATCGTGGGCATCGGCATCGAACGGGCACCCTTGATGTGGCCTGCTTCATAGAGCGCGCTCGGTCGGGGATCGATGATCACCACGCGCTTGGACTTGCCAAGCAGGCCCTTCTCACGCGTTCCCAGTGCCAGCACTTCGTCCGCTCGGACCAGCGTGAGATTCTTGTCGCTCGTGCTCCGCTCGCAGGCCACGAGCGGGAGGGAGAGGGCGAGGCATGCAGCGAGTCGTTGCAGGGTCATGCGGCTAGTGTACGGACCATGTCGACGCTCCTCATGCCCTGCTTGGTTCTGCCGGTTGCCTTGCTCGCCTGGAGCGTGTCCGGGCTGGGCGCCGCTGCGCCGGTCCCGCCCAGTCCTGCAGCGACAGGGCCACTGGAACGATCGGCCGAGCCTCATGTCAGGGCATCGCTTGACCCCAGCATCCTTCGCACACCGGATGGCCGAAGGTTCCTCGACATGCAGTTCATGATCGAACGGGGTTGGCACCTCTACTGGCGCAATCCCGGAGACAGCGGGCAGCCGCCTCGCTTGTCGTGGACGCTGCCGGAGGGCTGGTCGGCCAGTGAGCCGATCTTCCCCGTGCCCAACCATCTTCCGGACGATGAAGACATCCTCGCCTTTGAGGGTTCGCTGCGACTGTTGGTCCCGGTGACGCCGCCCGCCTCATGGTCTGGTGGCGCGATCGCGGTGCGAGTGAGTGCCCAATGGATGACCTGCAAGGAACACTGCGTCGTGGAGCGCCAATCGTTGGGGGCGGAACTGGTCGAGCGCGAAGGCGCGATGCCGACGGGCTACCCGGAGCCCGCGCCCGTCGAGGTGCTTTCGGCCCTTCGGGGCGAAGGGGAGGATCGGCTCCTCGTCATCGACGCTTCGGCGCTGGCCAGCTCGGCTCGGTGGTTCCCGGATGCGTGTCCCGGCGTGCGGTTTCCCAGTGAACGCATGCTGCCGATGCCAGGTGGACGGATCGAGATCCCGGTCCGGGTCCGTGAGGGGGATGCGCCTGATCGGCGCCCGATGGTCCGCGGGATGGCCGTGATCGACCTCGCCGGCGGGCTCCGGGCCTTCGATGTGTGTGTCCCCGCGGTGCGCGCTGCGGCAAAGTGATCGCAAGGCTCACCATCGCGCCCTCCAGCATGGCTAGAGTCCCGTCCAACCGTTTCACCACTCCAGGATCCAACCAGAAGGAATGACCCATGAAGCATCTCGCGCTCATCGCCTCGCTCACCCTCGGTGCCGGCCTCGCGCTGTCGCCGGTCATCGCTCCCGCAGCGCTCGCTGCCGAAGGCCAGAAGGCTGCTGCCAAGATCGGCGAGGCTGCGCCCGACTTCACCCTCAAGGGTGCCGACGGCAAGGAGTACAAACTCGCCGACTACAAGGGCAAGGTCGTGGTGCTCGAGTGGATCAACCCGGGTTGCCCAGTCTGCCGTGAGGTGTGCGAGGAAGGCAAGGTCGGATCGATGATCACGAGCTGCAAGGAGATGGATGCCGACGTGGTGTTCCTCTTCATCAACAGCACGGCCGCCACGGCGAACGATCCAAAGTCGAGCGCCGATTACCTCGCCAAGAACAAGATCGAGGCTCCCGCGCTGATCGACGGCGACGGCAAGGTCGGTCACGCCTACGGTGCCAAGACCACGCCGCACTGCTTCGTCATCGGCAAGGACGGCAAGCTCGCCTATGACGGCGCGATCGACGACAAGGGCTCGAAGAACTACGTCGTCGAAGCCGTGAAGGCGCTCAAGGACGGCAAGGCCGCCGAACCCTCGACCACCAAGCCCTACGGCTGCAGCGTGAAGTACGCCCGCAAGTGATCGCCCCTGACGGTCGCCCCGGCCTGGCCGAATGCGATCTCAGTCCAACCTGATGTCCAATGCAACAGCGGGGTGCGCCGATGGGCGCACCTCGCTGTCATTCGTGGCATGATGGGTCAGCACCCTGACGGGGCTGGCCACGGTTGCTGCGCGGATGGGAGGTCAGCCCACATTGACAGGCATGACCACGTACACGAAGTCCTGTCCAAGACGGACCACGCCGGGCTTGTTGGGGCTCTTCAGCTCGACGATGACTTCGGGCATGTCCGCGATCTTCAGCACATCCGTGATGAAGACGGGGTTGAAGCCGATCTCGATCGGGTCACCCTCGTACTTGGCGATCGGCAGTTCGATGTCGGCCTCGCCCATCTCAGGAACCCGGCTCGACAGGCGGAGCATGCCCGGGCCGAAGGCGAGTCGAACGCCCTTGCTTTCTTCGCTCGTGAGGAGTGCTGCGCGGCGGATCGCCGCCGCGAACTCGCCCGTATCGAAGGTGGCGCGCTTGTCGTGGTCCTTCGGGATCACATCCTCGAAGGGGGGGAAGGTGCCTTCGACGAGGCTGGAGACCAGCGTGGCGGCCTCGCCAACCTGGATCGAGAGCCGGTTACGGTCGCGGCTCACGGTGACGGAGGCATCAGGATCATCGAGAAGCCGATTCAGCACCGACAGGCTCTTGGCCGGGACGATGCAGGTCGAATCGCCATCCGCGGGCGCGCTGCAGTCGCCGCGGGCGACAGCCAGCCGGCGCCCATCCGTGGCGACCATGCGCAACTTGCGGCCCTTGCGCTCAAGCAGGGTGCCGGCGATCGCGTAGCGGGAGTTGTCGACGCTCGTGGCGAAGGCGGTTCGGTGGATCAGTCGGCGCAGCGTGCCGGCGGCTACCTCAAACTCGGTGCCGGCATCCTTGGCATCCCGCACGCCGGGGAACTCGCGGGGCTCGTAGCCGAAGACCCTGAAGGTCGCGTGCTGGCCCTTGATCGTGGTGATGTTGCGTTCGGTCGAGATCGACAGCGTGCTGTCGTCGCACGCGCGTGTGATCTGCGTGAGCTTGTCTGCCGGCAGGAGCGCCTCGCCCGGTCCGTCCACCTGCACACTCGAGACGTGGACGGTGAGGCCCAGCTCGCCGTCGGTCGCCTGGATCGACAGCACGCCGTCGGCAGCGGTGAGCTTCAGGCAGAGCATGACTGGCGCGGGGCTGCGATTGGGCACGACGCTGGCGGCCATGGCCAAGGCATCAAGCAGGGCGGCGCGGTCGCAGACGATCTTCATGGTCTTCCTCGCTGGATCGGTGGATCGATAACGCCGGGCGAACCCCGGACGGCCGTAGTGTAACGATGGCCCGTTGGCACGACCTGTGGTGGCTGCGGGGAATCGGCCGTGCAACGGCCTAGACTCCCCCCATGATCCTGAGGCTTCTGCGCCAACTCAATCGCGCATATGGCTACGCCGTCTTCGGCATCTACCTCGCGGCCTTCGGGATCGCATTCCTGTTCGTCTTCATCTTCCCTCCGGCCACACTGGCGCTGCTCTTCATCTCGATCTTCGGACTGCTTTTCTTCAATGTGCTCGGCTTCGTGCTTCGGACGATCGAAAAGCGATGGAACCGCGCACGGCTTGACAAGGGGCTCTGCCCCGAGTGCGGTGCGGCGGCGCTCTCGGCCGTCTCGGGGCGAACAGGGGAGATCCGGTGCGGGGCGTGCGATGCCCGGCACGATGCGCAGGGCGCCTGGATCAAGCCGTTGGTCCCGGAGCCCGAGCCCGTGCAGGCTTGATCAGGATTGGTCAGGCAGACGGACTCTCTCCGTGCTCGATGCGCGTGATCTTGGCGAGGCGGCGTTCATGGCGACCGCCCTCGAATGCGGTGGACATCCACACGTCGAGGATGCGCTTCGCCAGGATCGGACCGATCAGGTCGGCTGACAGGCAGAGCACATTCGCGTCGTTGTGGCTGCGGGAAAGTTGCGCGGCGAGTTCATCGCTGGCGAGTGCGGCTCGGATCCCGTCGACCTTGTTCGCAGCGATGCACATGCCGATGCCTGTGCCGCAGACGAGGATGCCACGCTCGGATTCGCCGCGGGCGACCGCATTGGCCACAAGCCACGCGATGTCCGGATAGTCGCACGATGCGCCGCTGCACTCGCCGAGCACCACCGGGTCGTGGCCCGCGCTGCGCAGTTGCGCCACGAAGGACTGGACGAGCGAGACACCGCGATGATCCGAGCCGAGCGAGATCCTCATGGCGGGAGCATGGCAGAGATCCGGCTGGGGATCAACTCGGCCAAATTGCGGGCCAGGTCGTCGTAGGCCTCTTGGCCCATGCCGATCGGATCGGCCACGTCGCCGGCCGGATCGAGCAGTTGGATCCGGTCCTTGAGTGCAGGCCGATCAGCCACCAGTCGACGCGCGGCCTCGACATGGCTGCGGGTCATGCAGAGGATCAGATCGGCCTTCTCGATCATCTCGCGGCTCAGGGGCTTGCTGCGACCGGCATGGTCGATGCCCATGCTGCGCAGGGCTCGCACTGCCTCAGGGGTTGGCGGTTGGCCGTCCCACGCACCCACCCCTGCGCTGCCCACGAACAGTGCCGATCCGCTGGGAAGGCGGCCCTGTCCGGCGGCATGCCGCGCGATGGCCTCGGCCATCGGCGATCGGCAGGTGTTGCCGGTGCACACGAACAGGATCGTCTTCACGCGAATGAATGTAGTCCCGCGTCGACGATGCTGCACCCGCCCTCTAGACTGCACGCGCCCAGAAGGGAACCACCGCGTGGACTTCGTCGACTTCGACTTGGCGTGGAAACAGCTCGCTCCCCGTGGCGTCATCGAGGCCGGGGACGGCCCGGCCATTTTCCGTGTGGCTCTTGAGGAAGGCGCACCGGTCATCGACATCGCGGCCAAGGACCACCCGCGCGCGGCAAGCTTGCCGGCCGGCATCAAGAGCATGTCGCGCGTCCGCATGGCGGAGTTCGTGGAAGCGATCGCCCACAAGTTGCACCTGCAGGAGGTGCTCGTCTTCCCCGTGGGCAAGTGGAAGCAGGTCTTTGAAGCGGTCAGCGAGCCGATGGCCAAGCACGAGCAATGGGCGGCGATCGATGGCAGCGCGAGCGTCGAACTGAACCGTCGTGATCCGATCGTCTTCGAGCAGGGTGACCATCACGTGCTGCGCGCGCTCGCGCGATGCGTGCTTGAGGCAGGATCGGAGCAGGCCCACGGCATCGGCATCGCGACGACGGGAACATCACTGGTGATGGAGGTGCTCCCCCCCGGCGAGCTCACGATCTACTGCGGCACGCCTGCGCTGGCGCAGCAGGTGCTTGAACTGATGAGCCACCTCAAGCCCGACGCCTGACGGCGCCGTGCGATCACCCCTGTCCGCGGACCCAGTCGACGAGCAGGCGCACGCCCCAGCCGGTGGGGCCGGCAGCACAGAGATCCGTTGCTGCTTCGCTGTTGGCCACGCCGGCGATGTCCAAGTGGGCCCAGGGCAGGGCATCATCGACGAAGAACGAGAGGAACGCAGCGCCCTGGATCGGATGCGCCATCCGCGAAGGATTGCTGTTGATCAGGTCGGCGTGCTGGCCGCGCATGTAGTCGCGGTGCTCAGGCCAGAGCGGCAGGGCCCAGACCTTCTCGCCGGTCGCGGCTGCACTCTGCTCGATGCCCGCTCGAAGCGACGGATCGTTGCAGAAGAGGCCCGCGCTGAAGTGCCCGAGCGCCGTGACCACACCGCCGGTGAGGGTGGCAAGATCGATGAGGTGGGTCGGCTTGAGCGTGCGGCATGCCCAGCTCATGGCATCGGCCAGCACCAAGCGCCCCTCGGCATCGGTGTTGGTGACCTCGACGGTCACGCCGTTGTGCATGGTGATGATGTCATCAGGGCGGTACGACTCGCCGTTGACCATGTTCTCGGCAGCACCCAGCACCGCCGTCACGCGCACGGGCAGGTCGAGCGCCGCGATGGCCTGCATCGCGCCGAGCACGGCGGCGCCACCCATCTTGTCATACTTCATCCCCTTCATGCCATTGTTGACCTTGAGGCTGTAGCCGCCGGTGTCGTAGGTCAGTGTCTTGCCGATGAGCACCAGGTGCTTGCCGCGCGCACGACCTGAGAGCCGGCGCGGTGCATGCTCGAGCACCGTGATGCAGGGCTTGGCGGCGGAGCCCTTGCCCACATTGACAAGCCCGCCCATGCCGAGTTTCTGCGCCTGGCGGAAGTCGATCACGCGGTGCTTGAGGCCCGCCTTGCGGGCGAGTGCGCGGGCCTGCGCATCGACCCATTGGGGATTGCAGATGTTGGGCGGCGTTGCCCCGAAACGCCGCGCAGCGTTGACCGCATCGGCCACGACCAGGCCTCGCTCGATCGCTTCGCGGGTCTTGGCGGCGTCAGTCCAGATCGCGAGCGCGCCGCGACGCGCCTCCTTGCGCGTGGCCCGGCCATCGAGCTCATCGAAGCGCCACTGCGCGATGGCGATGCCCTCGGCGAGCGAGGCGGCGTGCGCCTGCAGTTGCACCGGGGCGTGCAGCGCGATGGCTGCGGGGGCGGCCCGGTCGAGCCACTTGGCAAGCTTGGCTCCGATCGTGCGTACCCCCGATGCGGTCAGGTCCTTCCTGGTGCCGAGGCCGACAACCAGGCTCGCGTGGCCCACCAGCAGGCACTCGCCGGCATCGGCACGGAACCCCGGGCTCGCGAACGCCGCGCTCACGCTTGCCGCGACCGCGGGCTCCTTCGATGGCGGCGTTCGATCGTCGCTGAAGACGAAAGCGACTTGGAGCGCGGAACGGACCTGACGGACGGCGATCGACTGGAACATGGTCGCGAATGCTAGCCATGCGGGAACGGAGGGATCGGCGCACTATCCTTCTCCTGTGGATCTGTCGTGTGATGTCGTCGTGATCGGAGGTGGCCACGCGGGCACCGAGGCAGCGCATGCCGCGGCCATGGTGCTCCGCGCGCATGGCGGCGGGCGGGTCGCGCTGGTGACGATGGATGCCTCGCGCATCGGTGCGATGAGCTGCAACCCTGCGATCGGTGGCTTGGCCAAGGGGCAGATGGTGCGCGAGATCGATGCGCTCGGTGGGCTCATGGGTCGTGCGACCGACGCCACCGGCATCATGTTCAAGATGCTCAACACCTCCAAGGGTGCCGCCGTGCGCGGACCCCGTGCACAGTGCGACAAGCACGCCTACGCCGCCGAAGTGCAGCGCTTGATGGCGTGTGATCCCGAGATCACCGTGATCGAGGGCACCGTCGATGGCTTCGAGGTCGTGGACGGCGCCATCGTTGGGGCAGTACTCGCGAAGGGGGCTTGCGCGGTCGTCGCCGATGACTCGGCGATCGAAGCCAACGCCCCGGGCAACCAACTCGCAAGGGCTCCGTACGGCGAGGGCGCCCGTCGCAGCCCGCGAGCGCATGGCCCGACCACGCTCCGTTGCGGCGCCTGCGTACTGACGACAGGCACCTTCATGCGCGCCCTCATGCACACGGGCCAGGAGAAGGTCGTCGGCGGTCGCATCGGCGAGGGTGCTGCCGTGCCGGTCAGCGCCACGCTGCGTGCGCTCGGCTTCGAGCTCGGCCGGCTCAAGACCGGAACGCCGCCGCGCCTAGCCCGTGGATCGATCGATTGGGAGTCCCTGCCGCCGCAGCTTGGCGATGCCCGGCCCGAGCCATTCAGCGAAACGACCGACCGCGCGGGATTTCCTGCGCTTCGGCAAGTCGAGTGCCGTGCCACGCAGACCACGCCATGGATGCACCAGCTGATCCGCGACAACCTGCACCTCGCGCCCATGTACGCAGGCGAGGTCGAAGCGGAGTGCGGGCCTCGCTACTGCCCGAGCCTGGAGGACAAGGTGGTGCGATTCGCCGATCGCGATAGCCATCATGTCTTCCTTGAGCCCGAGAGCCTGCATACGGATGAGGTCTATTGCAACGGACTGAGCACGAGCCTTCCGGCCGCGGTGCAGGAGCGGATCGTGCGTGGCTTGGCTGGGTGCGAGCGGGCAACGATCCTCAAGTACGGATACGCCGTCGAGTACGACATGGTCTGGCCGCACCAGATCGATGCGACCGGCGAGACCAAGCTCGTGCGCGGCCTGTTCCTGGCTGGGCAGATCAACGGCACCAGTGGTTACGAGGAAGCGGGTGCGCAGGGGCTCCTCGCAGGCTTGAATGCCGCGCGGCGGGTGCGGGGCCATGACGCGGTGCGGCTTGGCCGCGAACAGGCGTACATCGGCGTGATGATGGATGACTTGGTGACCAAGGTGCCGCGTGAGCCGTACCGCATGTTCACCAGCCGGGCCGAGCATCGCTTGCTGCTGCGAGCCGACAACGCGGCCGATCGGCTCACGCGCGATGCGTGGTCCTGGGGGTTGATCGCCGACCATCACTGGCACACCTTCGAGGCTGCGCAGGCCGCGCTCGCGGCACTGCGCACACGGCTCGATCCGAAGACCGCATCGGGCCGGGCGCTGCGGCCTGTTGCGCTCGATCCGGCGACGACTGACGAGGCCTTCGCCCATGCGCTGGGCATCGATGATGTGGCACTGGCCTCCAAGGCCATGACCGAGGTGCGCTACGAGGGGTACATCACGCGCATGCACAGCGACATCCGGCGTGCGCAGGATCACGAGCGGGTGAGTGTGCCGATGGATCTCGATCCCTCGGGGGTGACTGGCTTGCGTGGCGAGGCCGTGGAGGTGCTCCGCAAGTTCCGTCCGGCCACGCTTGGCCAGGCGGGTCGGCTTGCCGGCATCAATCCCGCGGATGTCAGCCTGCTCGCGATCGCGATCAAGCGGCATCGCTCCGTCGGTCGTTAGACTCTCCGCACCTCCGCCGCCGTAGCTCAATTGGCAGAGCACCTGATTTGTAATCTGGAGGTTGCCGGTTCAATTCCGGTCGGCGGCTTTGGCATCCTCACCGCGAGGTGCGCCGGGTCATGCCAACGCCGTGTCTCCACACGGGGGCGCGACGCGGACTCCCATCCCAGTCCCGCCCATCCGTCGCGCAGTGTGATTGACCCCGCGAAATCCACCTTACGATGACCAGCATGAGTTTCCGTGCGCTGACCCTTGCGGTACTCGCCCTCTCGCTGGTGGTTTCGTTGGGGGGCACGTTGCTGGGGCTCTTCATGGAGAGCGACGAAGCGTGGCGGCTTGCCGGCACGGCCATGATCCTGACGGTCATGAGCGGGTTCTGGGCGGCCGCTACGCGTGGGGGAGACGCCCGATTGACGCCCTCCGTGCTGTGCACCGTGATCGGGAGCGGTATCTCGGCCGCCTGGTTCTGCGTGTCTGTTTGGTCGAACGGACGACTCTTCGAATCTTTTCTCTTTTCCGGCTTCGCGTGCCTTGGTGCGACCATCGCGGGGGCCATCTCGATGCGAGCCTTGGCCTTTCCGTTGGCGGTGCGCGGAGCGTGGGTCGCGTTCGGGCTGCAGATGGCAGCGCTTGTGGCCTGGTTCGCGGCGGCATGGGACCTTGGCGGAAGTGGGGTCGATGACGGATACCGGGGCTGGCAATTCATGACGGTCTCGCCCATCGCCTTCATGGTCTGCTTCGGCGATCCGCGTGAGCGGCGTGCGATGGCGTGGCAGGTCACGGGGCTGTCCTTGCTGGGCATCGCGCTGGCGATCTGGCTGGGCATCGCCAACGACCTGCACCAGCCCTGGAACCTGGCCCAGCCCGACCGCACCTCCATGGAGCGGCAGGGTGCAGGCGCCGTGCTCCTGGCGACCTTCGCGCTTGCGATCGGCATGGGTCGAGTCTTCCGCCACGCACGCGGTGGGCCTTGGGCACGCGTGCTGCACCTGGTCACTGTGGGCATGGTGCTGATGGAGGGTTGGCTCTTCTTCGTCTCCATCGCCTTGGGATGGCCTGGCGACCTTGCGGAGCGGGTCCTTGTGGCCATGATCCCGATGATCGTGTGCGGCGGAGCGATCTCGGCGGTGCTCGACCGCATGGCTCGGGCGATCAAGGCCACGAGCGTGCTCGACCTCAAGGACCTCCAGTGCGATTGTCCCCGCTGCAAGCACCGACAGCGCATCCCGGTGGATGGTGCCATGCATCCGTGCGCTCGATGCGGCCTCGGTTTCAGCATCGTCCTCTCGCAGAGGCAGTGCTTTGCGTGCTCATATGACCTGGCAGGATCGCTTGGTGCCAGCACGTGCCCGGAGTGCGGCGCACCCGTGGTCACGCAGCCGGCGTCCCACGCGGCACCCCCAACGATCGTCGTTGGTTCCGAGCCAGCCATCGGTTGAGGGCGTTCCATGAGTGCCCACCTCATTCTGGACTTTGACAGCACGATCGTCACGGTGGAATCGCTCGATGAGCTCGCTGCGATCGCGCTCGAAGGCCGCAGCGACCGCGCCGAGGTGCTCGCGCGCATCCGCTCGATCACCGATGCCGGCATGGATGGCTCGCTGCCGATCGACCAAAGTCTTTCGCAGCGGCTGGCGCTGCTGCGGTTCGATCGGGCGATGGTGGACCGGCTCATTGCGCGCCTGCACGCAGCGGTGAGCCCATCGCTGCTCGCTCATGCCAAGGAGCTGCGCGAGGGTGCGGACCGAGTCTGGGTCGTCACGAGCGGGTTCCACGAGTGGATCGATCCGGTGGTGGAAGCGCTCGGGATCGAGCGATCTCATGTCTGCGCGAATCGCCTGCTCTGGTCAGCGGATGGCCGCTCGCTTGGCTTGGATCCTTCGAGCAAGCTCGCCTCGCCCCGGAGCAAGCCACGCGCCGTTCGCGCGCTCGGGCTGTCCGGTCGGGTGATCGCGGTGGGTGACGGCATCACCGATTGGGAGATCCGCGACGACGGCGCGGCCCATGAGTTCATCGCGTTGACCGAGACCGTCGAGAGGGCGCCGGTCGTGGTTCACGCCGATCAGATCGCTCGCGACTTCGGAACCGTGATGCAGCGCTGGCGTGCGTGACCGAACGATGGATCGAAAGCTCCGGGGCGGGCACTAGCCCCAGGCACTGATGAGCGCACCAAGATCCGCTCCGTCCACCACGCCGTCGGCGTTCAGGTCGCCCACGATGCCGGAGCCAGTCAATCCCCAAACCGAGAGCAGGAGCCCCAGATCGGCGCCATTGACCACGCCATCGCCGTTCAGGTCCGGTGACGGTGCGCAGGTTCCGCAGGAGAGTGAGACCTCGTACCGCGTGCCGAATGCGCCGGGGATGATTGGCGGATCATCGGGATCCGGCGGGTTGTCAGGATCCGGATCGGTGCACGGCTGCCCCGACTGGATCGGGCCTTCCGGGCTGCCAAGGCTCACGATCGCGTACCACGATTCACCTGCGGGTACACACACGGTGGTCAGCAGCGGCTCGCATGGGCCGATCGCAAGCCACGCCATCTGTTCGAGCGTGGTCACGCAGCTGCCACGCACGATCGTCAGGCTGGCCGGGAACTCCGCACGCAAGCCAATCGTGTGGCCACCAATCGGCAGTGCGTACCAATCGGCGTCGCGC
Organism: Phycisphaerae bacterium; assembly: GCA_016873375.1. GTDB lineage: Bacteria > Planctomycetota > Phycisphaerae > Phycisphaerales > SM1A02 > SYIB01. The sequence continues at coordinate 13,047 of VGXJ01000002.1, read as the reverse complement.
GGCGCTCCGGTGGTGCACCTGCCCGCCACGCGCTCGCCGCAGGCCAGCGCATCGAACGCCGGCTCAGGCAATGTACATCCATCGTTGATGCGGTCGAAGCACGCTTCGCCCTCCGGGCGTGCGCCGGGCGGACCCTCGAGTTCGCAGGGCGTGAACGGGCACCACCACGCAGCATCGCTCACGCAGGTCTGGTCCCAGAGCGCGGCGCCGCACCAGCCATCGAGCCGTACGGATCGAGCGCAGCATGCTTCATCGTCACAGCCGCCGGTGTCGTGAGGGGTGTCACAAGCACCGGGCGAGGGACAGTACAGCCCATCGCACTCCTCATCCGCAACATCCACGCACGATTGATCCCAAGCGATCACGCAGCAGTCTGGCACGATCAGGCACACGGCTTCGCAGCACTCGGTGGTGAAGCAGCCCGGGGTGGGATGCGGTTCGTCGCAGCGGCCCGCCGATCCGTCGCCGGGCCCGCACGCTCCGCCGGCGAGCGAGCCTTGATTGATCGGTCGGCTCGGCGGTGCACCCCACGCAGCCAGTTCGATCGCTCGTCGGCGCGCGTCGAGGCCCCTTGAGCGCTTGGCCAACGGGGCCTGCGGCCAAGCCGCACCGGGCTGGTCGGTGGCATCGCTGCCGATCGATCCGTGCTTCGCTGCGGGTTTGGCGGCCGACACGGATGCGAAGGCGCAGCCGGTCAGGTTCGGCAACCTGATGATCGCGTTGCTGCTGATGTCCGCAGCCACGATGTCGAGGTCGCAATCGCCATCGGTGTCGACCAGTTCGATGTGACGCACGAATGGGCTGGGGCGCTTGAGGACCGCTTCGCCGAACGCTGGCCGCGTTGCGGTGCCGACATTCTCTAGAAGGTAAAGGCCGCCATTGATGATGGCTACGCTGGTCACGACATCGAGGTCGCCGTCGCGATCGAGGTCGGCCACGGCACACGTCCAGCCATAGCCGGTGTCGGGCCCGGCGAATGAATCCTGTCGCGTGAACCGGCCGTCGTCATTCCAGCAGATGACCAGCGGCTGGTTCACCTCGACCGAGAGCAACTGCGCGACGACGTCGTCGTCACCGTCGTCATCCATGTCGGCGAGCACGAAGGTGGTGATCGCCGGCTGATCGGCAACGAGCGGCTGGATGGGGGTGTGCACGGGCCACTCGGCAAGCGCGCCGCCACGGTTGCGCCACGTGAGCAGGGACCCCGTCGAGATCGATGACGCCACGACATCCAGCCAACCATCGCCATCGACATCTGCAGCGCGCACCTGCTGCAGGGAACCGGTGCCGCCGAACCAATCATCGTTGCGCAGGCGCTGATGCGGAGCAAAGCCCCCAAGCCCGTCGGCCCGATCGATGCGCAGCGTTGGACCTGATGCATTCGCAACGATGAGATCGGCAAGCCCATCGCCGGTGAGGTCGGCCAGCTCCATGGTGCGCGGCTCGCGCTCCTGCAGCCAGCTCGAGCCGGTGCCGAACTGGGCTTGGCCGAGGTTGTTCAGGCGGAGCACCGCACCCTGATACGCGCGCAAGGCCAGCAGCACGTTGGGCGTGGCGGTCAAGCCAGGCTCAACGACAGCCCAGTCGGCCTGTGCCGGCACTTCCAGCTCGCGCCAGACGCCGAACGATGGCGCGCCACCGGTGCCCAGCGACCATCGAATCAGGCGATCGGTGTTGCGGCCGGGCACGATCGCGTCGAGCACACTGTCGCCATCGAGGTCTGTGAGTGCAACCTGATTGGGTGCGTGTGCCGGTGGCAACGCGGAACCACTGTTGGGACCGAATGGGATGTCTGTCGCGAGCAAAGAGGCGATCGCGGCGATCGAGTGCACGCCACCAGTATGACGAACGGCAGAAGGAGTGCCATCGAGTGCTCCTGATGAAGCCCAAAAACAAATCCCCCCCGGCACAGGGCCGGGGGGGGAAGTGATCTCAGGAGACAGGCTTCGGATTACGGGCAGGCCGTACCGAAGACCGCGAGCAGGGCGCCAAGGTCAGCACCGTCGGTCACGCCGTCATCGTTGACGTCGCCACCGGGTGTGCCCCAGCCTGCGAGGAGGGCGCCAAGGTCGGCACCGTCACGCACGCCGTCGCCGTTGAAGTCGCCGGGGCAGTTACCGCCCGAGCAGGCAGCAGCGGCACCGTTGACGATGACGGGCCACTGGTACGAGTTGGCACCAACGGGGGCGAAGACGTTCTGCGAGGTGCCCGTGCAGAGGGTGTAGCGGAGGAAGCAGTTACTCGGGTTGGCACCCACCGCCACGCCGATGCCGCTTCGGTAGCCCGCGCCAGAGGGAACGCCCTGGACGGTGCCGTTGAAGAGGTTCGGGGTGTCGAGGACGAGAACGAGGTCGGTCTCGTTCTCGACGCAGAGCGGCTCGTCAGGCTCGAAGTTGGCCATATAGACGCCCGAGGGAACCAGCACGTTCCACGACTGGACCAGAACAAGGTCGCCGTTGGCGGCGCCGGTTTCGGCGAAGTTCGTCGGGTTGCCGCCGTTGGTGTCGCGGTAGACCGAGAGCTTCACCGGGATCTGCAGGTCAGTCGCGCCGTAGCCGCAACTTCCACCGGTCGGGGTCACCGAGCGGAGCGCGGCGACGCCGAAGTTGATGCAGCTGATCTCCTTCAGCAGGTTCGCACCGGTGATGACCGCCGCGAACGAGTTGTCGGTGCTGCCACCAGTGTTGTTACCGCAGCCGGTCGCGCAACCCTGCAAGAAGTTGCCGGTCGGAGCCGCGGCTACCGAGAGCTGACGGTTGTCCGGGCCGGGAGCCGAGCAGGTGGTGTCCAGCGTGATTGGGCAGGATGCTGGCACACCGGTGACCTTGAGCGTGTACTCGTTCCGGCTGCCGCTTGAGCAGGAGAGCGAACCATTGTCGAAGTCCGGGGCGACGACGAGGTAGTACGCGCCAGCCTTCGCACACGTGGTGAAGGTCTCGGGGCAGCCCGCAGCCGTGGTTGCCAGAGTGATCGTGTTTCCACACTCACCGCCGAGCAGCAACGCGAACGCAAAGGTCTCGCTGCGCAGGTCGACGGTCACGGTCTGGTCGCTGGTCAGGTTGAGGCGGTACCAGTCGAGGTCACGGGTCACGTTGCCGGTCGTGGCGTCCACGGATGTCTGGAATGTGCCCTTGACGGTGTCGCCCAGGGAGATGAACTCGGTCGGTGCGCCGTTGGGGAGGTCATTGCAACCACCATTCGAGTTCGAACCGCAGGCTTCGCTTTCGGTCTTGTTGTTCACATCGAGGGTGCAGGTCGACGGCAGGTCGATCGTGATCGTTCCAGCGCCGGTTTCGCCATCGACATACGAACCCATGCGGATCAGGTAGGTGTTGCCCAGCACAACCGTCGCGGTCATCGCCGACGCGTACGGCGTGACGCCGTCGGTCAGGAAGCACGTGGCGCTGCCGTCATCGTTGCAGCCGACCAGCACCGACGCGAGGTCGTTGTAGTCGAAGCCGACGGGGTTGGCACCGAGGTTGTACACCGCAAGCTTGTTGTCGTAGCCGACAGCGCCGCAGGTCGAGATCGACACCACGCCGTTGGCGGGAGCGACGAACTTCCACCACACGTCGTTGAAGAACGTGTCGGTGCCCGAATTGCAGGTGGCAGCGGCGTGGTTCGGGCCGTCCATCGTTGCACCCACGGTGTTGAACGCGTACGCGCCGTCACCGGGGACGTTGGTCGGGCTCGTCGCGCAGTTGTTGGCCGGGCCAACCGGGGTGCACGAGTAGTAGCCGCACTCGGGGATCGCGATGTCGACGCACGACTGGTCCCAGCCGCTGTCGCAGCACGACGGGAGCAGGTTGCAAACGATGTTGCAGCAGGTGGTGTCGTCGCAGCCCGGGGTCGCGTGGACCACGTTGCATGCGCCAGCGCTGCCGCAGTTCGCGGCGCTCTGCGTGAAGGTCAGGAGCAGGTTGCCGGGGCCCGACGCGGCGCCACTCGTGGCGGTGTAGCCGCCGACGCGGACGTAGTACGTGGTGCCAGGCGTGGTCGAGTAGCCGAGGATCTCGGAGAAGTACTGCTGGCACGACGAGTTGCCGGTAGCCGCGTCACCGTTGCAGGCGACCTGGACGAGCGAATTGCAGGCGCCCGAGTACAGCACGATGGATGTGTCGAACGACGCGGCATCACAGGTGGTGATGTCGATCGTGCCGTTCTGTGCGGGGGCGACCCACTTGAACCACACGTCCTTGTTGGCAGTGCCCCAACTCAGGTACGTGCCGGCGCACTGCGTCTCATCGACCGGTTGGGGGCTGGTGGTGGCGGAGGCGGTGTTGAACGCCGAGGCAACGCCGCTGACCAGGGTGGGAGCGCCGGAGCACTCATCCTGGGCGAGGGCGGTGCTCGCGGCACACAGAGCAGCTGTGAGGCTGCCGAAGAGACAGAGACGATTCATGGTTCAATTCTCCTTCAAGAGATCACGATTCGGACCGAACTTCGCGAACGTCGCTTGCCCGCCACGCTGTCCGTAGGCGTGTTGGGGCACGTCGTCGAAACATGACATCGAGGACAGGGAAGGGGTGAAAATTTTTCGAAAATCGCGCAGTTCTCGGTAGTGAGGTCAACTCAACAGAACCCGAGCCTTGAGCTACGGTTGCAAGGGAAAACTCGCGGTTGAAGCCTCACATGGTCCAATAACATGATAATCCTGACGATGATTTCCGTATCCGTCTACTAGAGTCGAAGCCATGAGTGCGTTCGCGAACCGAGTGGTGGTCGTCACCGGGGCGAGTTCAGGCATTGGCGCCGCAACGGCTCGAGCGTGTGCTGCCTCCGGAATGCGGGTGGTCTTGGTTGCGCGGCGCGCGGACCGGCTTCGCAAGGTCGCTGACGCGTGCGAGGACGCTGGCGGGAAAGCCCACGCGCTTGCGATCGATGTGGCTGCAGCGGGGGCATCTGAGGAGATCCTTGCACACGCCGTGTCGGCGTTTGGCCGCGTCGATGTGGTCTTCGCCAATGCCGGTTACGGCACGCGCGCCGGGCTCATCGACATGAGCGAGAGCGACCTGCGGGCGATGTTCGATGTGAATTTCTTCGCGGCGCTGTCACTGTGCCGAGCTGCTGCGCGTCGGTGGATCGCGGCTGGGCAACCTGGGCACCTGATCATGTCTTCAAGTTGCATCGGGAAGTTTCCGCTGGCCTATCACGGCGCGTACTGCGCTACCAAGGCTTCTCAGGCCATGGCCTGTGCGGCACTCAGGGCCGAGCTTCAGTCACATCGCATTGCGGTGAGCAGCGTGCACCCCATCACCACCAAGACCGAGTTCTTCGTGGAGTCCGATCGCCGATCAGGTGCAGGCGATTCGACCACGGAGGTTCCAGACCACGCGCCATCATTCCTGGTCCAATCGCCCGAGCGAGTGGCTGCAGCCGTGGTGCGGTGCATGCACCGCCCTGTTCCTGAAGTCTGGACGAGTTCGCTGGTGCGCCTGAGTGCGGCGCTCTTTACGGCGTGGCCGTGGCTGCTGCACCAAGTGCTCGATCGACAAGCGGGAATGGAACGGGATCAGGATGAGCGACGCCTGCGCGCCGACTCAGCCAAGCGGTGACCGTTCGGCCCAGCGAGGCCACCCTGGACTGGCATCAAGATTGAGCTGGCGCCGCGCGCCTTTGGCTGCGTACATGGCAGCGTCGGCATCGTGCAGGGCGGCGTCGATGTTGCCGGAACCATCGAGCGAGGACCAGCCCACGCTCGCCTGGATGCCGGCGATGGCCAGTGATTCCTGCACGCGGGCTGCGGTCCAGCGGGTGGCAGGAGCATCGGACTCCATGAGCAGCACCGCAAACTCGTCGCCCCCCAAGCGAGCGATGACATCGGAGTCGCGGAACGAGGAGCGGATGACCTGCGCAGCACGGCGCAGCAGCGCATCGCCTGCGCGATGGCCGTGGGCATCATTGGTCCGTTTGAGTCCATCGAGGTCGATCATGATGAGCCCTGCCGACGAGCCGTAGCGCTTGATGCGGCCGGCTTCGGCGTAGGCGATCGATGTCCAGCCCCGCCGGTTGTAGAGGCGCGTGAGATCGTCGACGGTGCTCTCGCACTCGGCTCGTTCGGCGCGTCGACGCAGCGAATCGGCATCGTGCGCTGCCTGCAGTGCGAATCCGATGACGGCGGCGGCGTGCGTGATGAGTGGCAGGTGGGGGACAAGTTCATCGGCGGTTGCGGTTCGGCCGAGACCGCCGAGCGTCCCGAAGCACTCACTGGGGCCGTCATCGGGGGCCCAGACAAGCGGACTGCCTGCGTACAGGGTTGCGCCGCACTCTCGAAGGAAATCATCCTTGCAGGTGACGGAAGTCGCTCGATGCAGCGACTTGACCAAGGTGCGACCGGTCTTGACCACGGTTCCGCATGGTGTCGCCGAGGTGGCGTAGGCCTGTCCGGGTGCCACGGCGAGGTCGGATCCGGTCGAGACATGGAGCACGATGTGCTCCTCGCCCCGCGAGCGTGCCACGAACCAGGTGCGGAGTGGGGTCGATCTGGCCAGAAATGCCAGCGTTCGACCGATCATGGTTCCGGGCTGCACTGCCGATTGATCGGCGCCGTCCGTCGAGCACTGAACATCCATGGGCAGACCATCCGATTCGAACTGAGTTGGTGCAAGTCGGTCGCGTCAAGGTGCCGCGAGCGTCGGGCGGGCAGCGCCGCGGAGGTGCGAGTCGGGAGCGGCAGGGGCCCATGTGGGGTGGCATGCCCGTATCCCCAACGCCCCGCTTGGTGACATGGATTTCGGAACTAGGATGGTTCTCATGGCGGTTCTCCCACGGCTGATCCTGGGTAGCTCGATGCTCGCCGTGGCCGGGGCATGGTTGGCATCGACTGGCGGATCCGGTCCGGGTCGGGTGCGCCCGCAGCCCCGCCCGGCGTCATTCGCCAGCGAGATTCGCTACGGGCGAGACATTCGCCCGATCCTGAGTGACCGTTGTTTCCAGTGCCACGGCCCGGACCGCGCGAAGCAACAGGCTGGTTTGCGCTTGGACTCCTTCGAAGCCGCCACGGCAGCGCGACCCGATGGCGCAGCGATCGTGCCGGGTGCACCCGAGCGCAGCGTGCTCTTGGCGCGAGTCCATGAAATGGATCCTGACATTGCCATGCCGCCACCTGACAGCGGCAAGCGCGCGCTGAGCGACGATGAACGGGCCCTGCTTGCGCGCTGGATCGAGGCGGGTGCGCCGTACGAGGCGCACTGGTCGTTCCTCGCGCCCGAGGCACGCCACGATGATGATGCGCAGCCGAGTTCGTGGGGGCGCACTCCGATCGATCGATTCATCCTGGAGCGCTGGCAGGGTGCTGGGATAGAGCCTGGGCCAGAGGCTGACCGCGCCACGCTGGCGCGTCGCGTGTTCCTTGACCTGACGGGCTTGCCGCCGACCGATCGCGAACTCGCGGCGCATCTTGCCGATGAGCGCCCTGATGCCTACGAGCGACTCGTGGCCACGCTGCTCGAGGAGGAGCCGTACATCACGCGCCATGCAGAGCGCATGGCGGTGCCGTGGCTCGATCTGGCCCGCTATGCAGACACCTGCGGCATTCACATGGATGCTGGCCGGCAGATCTGGCCTTGGCGCGACTGGGTGCTGCAGGCGTACCGGTCGAACATGCCCTATGACCGATTCGTGATCGAGCAGCTGGCGGGTGACTTGATCCCCGGTGCCTCGCAGGATCAGGTGATCGCCAGCGGCTTCAATCGCAACCATGTCACGACGGACGAGGGTGGCGCGATCTCCGAGGAGTACCTCGTCGAGTACTGGGTCGACCGCACCAACACGACGGCCTCGGTCTTCCTTGGCCTGACGATGGGCTGTGCACGGTGCCACGACCACAAGTTCGATCCGGTCACGACCGAGGACTACTACTCGATGCTGGCGTTCTTCAACAGCATCGAGGAGCCCGGGCTCTATTCGCAAGTGCCCGATCCCAACCGCGCGCTCGAACCCTACATCGCGGTGGCCGATCCACGGATGGATGCCACGCTGTCGGAGTTGGCCGCGCAACGCATGCAGGCCGTTGCCGTGCGAGACCAGGGCGCCGAAGAAGACCGTGGGCTGCTCGACAGCTTCCTCGCGCGCTGGCGTTCCCAAGAAGGCATCGCGTGGACCCGGCCTGTCGTCGAGCGGGCGAGCAGCGCGGGCGGAGCGACGCTGACGACGCAGGACGATGGATCGGTGCTGGCCTCGGGTGCGAACCCGGATGTCGACGAACACACGATCACATTGAGGTTTCCCGAGACCGGCGTGAGATTGATCGCCCTTGAGGCGTTGACGGATCCGAGCTTCGGTGGACGCGTGGGCCGGGCCCCCAACGGCAATGCCGTACTGAGTTCGATCAGCGCCGAGGCGGTCAGCCTCGAGGATCCACGCGTGCGCGTGCCGGTGCGATTCATCTGGGCGTGGGCAAGCCATGAGCAGCCCAACGGGGACTTCCGCGCCGTGAATGCGCTCGATGCTGGAGACGGCCGGCAATGGGCGCTCGAGGGCCATGTCCATGGGCAAGGCCGGGTGGCGTATGTCCTCACCGAAGCACCCATCGGCTTTGCGACCGGTACGCAGCTTGAACTCAAGCTCGGCTACCAGTCGCCCTACGCGCAGCACTCGATCGGTCGCGTTCGCGTGCACGTCGCGCCCGTTGATGATCGAGTGCTGGCCCAGCTGCCAATCGCCACCAGCGACTGGTACCTGAGCGAGGTCTTCGGCAGCGGATCGCTCGATGCGGCACTCGCAGAGCATGCCCCGGGCCGCGAGGTGCGGTTCAACCGCCACGCGAAATTCGGCAAGGGTGGCTGGCGTCACGCGCCCGGGATCCGCGACGCCGAGTTGGTTGGACTGGCCCAGGGTGTTGGGACTGAGTACATCGCACGGCAGGTGTTTGCGCCGACGGCACGCACGCTGGAGCTTTCTCTGGGCAGCGATGACCGGATCACGGTCTGGCGCAACGGTGAGCAGGTCCATGCGAACGCCACCGATCGCGCCGTCGCGCCCGACCAAGACCGCATCAGCATCGACCTGCCGGCCGGTGAGAGCCAGCTGGTCTTCAAGATCGTGAACACGGGCGGGCAGGGCGGCTTCTACGCGCGGACTGACCGACCCGAGGCCGTCTTGGCGTCGGCGGATCTTGGGCTCTTCATGCCCGACCCGGCAGTTCATGACGGCGCCCTTCAGCTGGCTCGCGACAGCTGGCGCGTCCAGCACTCGCCGCGCTACCGCGAGGCGGCGCAGCGCGTCGCATCGATCGACACTCGCATTGAGCGCGCGAAGGCCGAGTCGCCGCAGACCATGGTCATGCGCGAGCTCGGTGCACCGCGCGATACGTACGTGCTGATGCGTGGCTCATACACGGCACCTGATGCGAACCGCAAGGTCAAGCGTGACATTCCCAAGGTGCTCGGTTCGTGGCCCGACGAGTTGCCACGCAATCGACTTGGGTTGGCCCAGTGGATCGTGAGCGATCGCAACCCGCTCACGGCTCGTGTGACGGTGAACCGGGTCTGGGAACTGCTCTTTGGCCGCGGGCTCGTGCGGACCAGCGAGGACTTCGGCCTGCAGGGCGATCTGCCCACCCACCCGGAGCTCTTGGATTGGCTGGCGATCGAGTTCCGCGAGAGCGGTTGGAACGTGCGCGAGCTCGTGCGGCTGCTGGTGACGAGTTCGACCTACCGGCTGTCGAGCCGCACGCGGCCCGAGGTGGCTGCCTTCGATGCCGACAACCGCTTGCTGTCGTGGTATCCGCGGCAGCGGCTCGCCGCCGAGCAGATCCGCGACCAAGCGCTCTACGTGGGCGGGCTGCTCGTCGAAGAGCTCGGTGGCCGCAGTGTGAAGCCCTACCAGCCCGAGGGGCTGTGGCAGGAAGTCGCGATGCCGCAGTCGAACACGCGCGCGTATGAGCAGGGCAGCGGGGACGATCTCTGGCGAAGGAGCCTGTACACCTATTGGAAACGGGCTGTGCCGCCGCCCTCGCTGCTGACCTTCGATGCTCCCACGCGTGAGTTCTGCACGACCCGACGCCTATCCACCAACACACCGCTGCAAGCGCTTGTGCTGTGGAACGACCCGCAGTTCGTCGAGGCAGCGCGTGCGGCCGCAGCGCGCGTCCTTGCCGAGCCCGGCAGCGATGCGGCGCGCATGCGCACGCTCTTTGTGCGAGCTACCGCGCATGAGCCGCGCTCTGGATTGCTTGAGCGTTTGCTCGAGGACCTGGATCTCTACCGCTCACGCTTCTCGGGAGGGACTGAGGATGCGATCAGGCTGCTCGCCGTGGGCGAGCATCCCGCCGGACGTTCGCTCGACCCGGCTGAACTGGCCGCATGGACCATGGTCGCGAACGCGATCCTGGCCAGTGACCCCGTGATCGTGAAGGACTGAGCGCGAAGGAGCCCCCGATGCGAAGGAATCCCATCACGCAAGGCCCCGCGGATCCGCTTGAGGAGTACCTGCTCAACCTCACGCGACGACGCTTCTTCGGAAAGGTCGCCGGCTCGCTCGGTGCGGCCTTGGGCGGTGCGGCGCTGGCCGACCTCACGATGGCCAAGGGCGCGCTTGCAGGGTCGGTCTCGAACGAGGCTGTGGGAATCCTGTCGAACCTGCCGCACTATGCGCCGCGCGCCAAGCGTGTGATCTACCTGCACATGGAAGGGGCTCCGAGCCAACTCGACCTCTATGACCACAAGCCGGAGCTGGTGCAGCGCTTCGATGAAGACCTGCCTGATTCAGTGCGCAACGGACAGCGCATCACCGGGATGACCAGTGGACAGTCGCGGTTTCCGGTCGCACCGACGATGTTCCGCTTCGATCGCCACGAGAACAACGAGGGTGGGGTGTGGCTCAGCGAACTCCTGCCGCATACGGGCAGCGTGGCGCACGAGATCTGCTTCATCAAGTCGCTGCACACTTCGGCCATCAACCACGAGCCAGGCATCACCTTCTTCCAGACCGGCACTGAGCAGCCGGGGCGTCCGAGCTTCGGCGCGTGGGTGAGCTACGGGCTCGGCAGCGCGAATCGGAACCTGCCGAGCTTCGTGGTCATGATCACGCAGGGCCTCGGCAACATGCAGGCGCTGAGCGCGCGCTTTTGGGGCAGCGGCTTCCTGCCGAGCGAGCACCAGGGCTGCAAGCTGCGCGCCGGGCGCGATGCCGTGTTGCACCTGCGCGACCCTGATGGGCTGACGCGCGAGGATCGGCGGCAGATGCTGGACTTGGTCAGCGAGATCAACGCGCGCGAGTTCCAGGACAGCCTCGACCCCGAGGTCCAGGCCCGCATCGCCCAGCACGAGATGGCGTACCGCATGCAGATGTCGGTGCCCGAACTGACCGACTTCAGTGACGAGAGCGAAGCCACCCTGGCGATGTACGGGCCCGACGTGCGCACCCCGGGCTCGTTTGCGGCAAATTGCCTGATGGCGCGACGGCTCTCGGAGCGTGGCGTGCGGTTCGTGCAGCTCTACATGCGCGGCTGGGATCAGCACGGCAACCTGCCAGGGGAGCTGCGGGCGCAGGCTGGTGCGGTCGATCAGCCGCAGGCGGCGCTCATCAAGGACCTTCGTCAGCGCGGGCTGCTCGATGACACGCTGGTCTTGTGGGCCGGGGAGTTCGGGCGCACCGTGTACTGCCAAGGTCCCCTGGCGCGTGAGAATTACGGCCGTGACCACCATCCGCGCTGCTTCACGGTCTGGCTGGCCGGCGGCGGCGTGAAGCCTGGCATCAGCTGGGGGAAGACCGATGATTTCTCCTACAACATCATCGAGAACCCCGTCGAGGTCCATGACCTTCACGCCACCATGCTTCACCTGCTCGGCTTTGAGCACAAGCGGCTCACCTTCCGGCATGAGGGTCGCGACTATCGCCTGACGGACGTGCACGGCAAGGTTGTGCGCGGGATCATGGCTTGATCGGGTGGCCAGGCGCCGGTCGGCGGCACATGATCTAAGTCGATGATTTGCAACATCTTGCAGTGATCGATTCGCCTCTTTGACGATGCCTTTGCATTGATTATTGGCTTGCGTGAGATTCTTCGGCTGATTTTGTTTCAATTCAGGGAACCCATTTGCATCGATCTGAAGTCGTGGAATGGTGGGCTCGGCCCGTTTGGGAGCATGGGTCACCTCAGACAACTCGACACGAAGCGAAAAGGGCTTGGTGATCGCGTGGTCTGACGCCGGGATCGTCTGCCGTTTGTCAAGTTTGGACTCGTTTGAGTCCGAGGGAGAGGAAAAGGAAATGAAGAATCCATCCGTTTGGATGGCGTTGGCTGCGGCCGCGTCGTCCGCCATCGTCTCGTCCGTCGACGCCGCTGTCGTCAACTGGAATCTCAATCTCGACATCCCCGCCACGACTTCGGGGCTGTTCCTCAACATCGAGCAGCAACTCGTCAGCACCTCTGCCGACACCAACGCTGGCTGGGACTTGAACCCCAACGGTGCGAGCGGACTGTTCTTCGGTGGAACCACCGCTCACGGAACCTGGATGATGGTTGACCCGGCCACAGGCTGGGATTCGGCGAGTTCCTTCAACCCCGGAGTCGTCGTCGGCTCAGGCTACGTCTTCCAGGCGCTGCCCGGCGGCAACATGATCTTCGGCAGCGGCCCAGGACTCTGGAAGGAGAACGCCAACAACATCTTCGGCTTTCGCTTCCTGAATTCGCAGAACCAGGTTCGCTTCGGGTACGGCGTGATGTACATCGGCGCCACCGCCTTGGAGCGTCGCCTCGTCTCGCTGAGCTACGAAACCAGTGGGCTGTCGATCGTGGCGGTGCCAGCCCCAGGTGCCATTGCCCTTGCCGCGCTTGCTGGCCTGGCCGGTGGTACGCGCCGGCGTCGCTGAACGCGGTTCGGCAACGAGCCTCGAACTGAACGAAGCCCCTGAGCCGACCCGGCTTAGGGGCTTTGTCACTCAGAAGCTGGGCGAAGGGCGCTCGCGCCGGAGCGCACGAAGCGCAAATCGCTGCGGGAACAGGAAGGGCAGCAGTTCGTCGGTGATCGATCGCGGGGTGCCATAGGCCAGGTCGGCGATGAGCTCGGCGGCGAGCGGCGTGGTGAGCATGCCGTGGGATCC
>VGXJ01000001.1 GCA_016873375.1 Phycisphaerae bacterium | reverse complement strand
CGATCTGGCCGTCGCCGTTCAAGTCGGCTTGACCCGAGGATCCGCCCCAGTTGACGAGGATGATGCCGAGATCGGCACCGTCGACCTGCCCATTGCCGTTGAGGTCGGCGGGGCAGCTCTGGCACTGGTCTGGAATGCCATCGCCGTTGCCATCGGTCCCCTGGCCATTGGCGAGATCGCACGAGTCGGGAATCTCATTGCCGTTGCAATCGAGCGGCAGCACTCCATCGAAGCCGTTGGCACGCAACAGCGTGTTCGCCTGGGTCAGGTACCCGTAGATGGCGGCAGCCGACAGGTCGTTGAGGTTGACCGAGTTGATGCCGTCGATCGCGATCCAGCTGCGATTCAACGAGCCGCTGAGGTCAGCCGGGATGACCGCTTGGTTGCCGTAGGAATCCTGGTAGAGCACTCCGGCAAAGAACCGGGTGCCCACCGGACCGACGAGCGTCGGCTCGATCTGGGCATCGTTGAAGATGCTGGTGTTGCCATCGCTTACACGCGCCGGTGCCCGGGCGATGACCTGCGCGTCATCCGGGAGTCCATCCGAGTTGGGGTCGTTCCACAGGATCACCTCGTACGGCATGCCGGCGAAACCATTGCCGATGACCACCGAGATGCTGCCGATCCACTCACCGCCGGGTTCCACGGTGAAGGCGTTCAGCCAAACCATGTCCGACTGGCCGGAGACCCCGTAGTTGCCCTCACGGGATCCATCATCGACCTTGTACTGGACCGATGTGGGAGGCGTACCGAGCTGGCACTCGTCAGGGACGCCGTCGGGCTGGCAGTCGAGGCTGAATCCGGTGGCGATGTCCGCGCTGTCGAGCGTGCCGTTGCCGTTGCAGTCCTCGCACTCATCGGGGATGCCTGACCCATTCGCATCACTGCTGGTCCCGAGGGCAAGATCGCAGGAATCGAGCTGGGCGTTGCCGTTGCAGTCATTGCCATCCAGTTGGCACTCGTCCGGAACAAGATCATCATTGCAATCACCGGCGAACCCAGTGACTTGGCACTCATCAGGCACAAGGTCGTCCTGGCAGTCGTCGCTGGTTCCTGCGGCGATGTCGACCGAGTCGAGGATGTCGTTCTCGTTGCAATCCTCGCACTCGTCGGGGCGCCCGGAGTTGTCCACATCGCTGCTCGTTCCGGCACTGATGTCGCACACATCGAGGACCTCGTTCTCGTTGCAATCCCCGTTTCGGGCAACGGCCACGCCACGGATCAGCCACTTGCCGGGGAACGGGAGCGCCTCCTCGATGGGTTCGAACTCGATCGCATTGGCACTCAAGTCATTGGGGTCGATCGGCGAGTTGCTCCCGACGATCCAGGAACGACGGTTGACTGCATTGCCGCTGCTGTCCAGCGGAGCCGGGAAGTACGACGAGGCGGTGGTGGTGATCGCCCCCACGAAGAAGTTGGTTCCGTTCGGTCCGATGACGGTCTCGGGGAGTTCGAAGCGCCTGAACTGGCTCAGGGGGCCCGCCACGCCATTGGCCGACGCGAGGAGCTGGGCATCGGTTGGATCCCCGTCGTTGTTGGGGTCGGACCAGAGGCAGACCTTGACAGGGTGGTCATCGGGCAGGAACACGAACATGATGTCGATCGCATCAATCGAACTTGCATCGCCCAACACCCTGAAACTGGTGAGCCACGCCATGTGGCTGCCGTCGGCGCGGACGCCGAACTCGGCGCCGGTGTCGCTGATGCCATAGATGAACTCCTGCTCGATCTGGCAGATGTCCGGGGTGCCGCTGTCGTCGCAGTCGATGGATGGGTCATCCGCAACCTCACAGACATCGAGCTTGCCGTTGTCGTCGCAGTCACCCTGCGCGGCTTGGCAGTCGTCAGGCACGCCATTGGCGTCACAGTCGTTGCCTGCCAGCTGGCATGCGTCCAGGATGTCGTCGTCGTTGCAATCGGGCGCGCCATTTTCGATGTCACAGACATCCGCGATGCCGTTGCGGTCGCAGTCAGGCTGGCAATCGTCGGGAATGCCATTCTCGTCGCAGTCGATGGCACCCTGCGCGATGTCGCAGCTGTCGGGGAGCCCGGTTCCATCGCAATCGCTGGTACCCGCTCGATTCAGGAGCGCCGCCACGGGCACCGTGCCTGCACTGATGCGAAGCTCGTCCACGCTGCCCCGAAGGTGCTGGTTGAACTGGCCAGTCGAATTGGTGTGGGCACCAACCAACAGCGGCGCGGCCACGGCGACCCGCCCGAGGTCGAGGTAGGTCACCACATCGATGCGCTGGTCGATGATGAAGGTCACCCTGCTCTGTTCGGCATCGACGATGGCCGCCACATAATGCCAGTTGTTGTCGCTGATGGACAGATCGCTCGTCACCGTCCAGAAGCTCGCACTCGCTGCACCGCCATTCCCGAACAGCATGGTGAGGTGACGGCTGCCGCCGAAATTGCCGAAGTTTCGAATGGCCTGGCCGGGATAGTCCCCCGCTTGCACGCAGAAGATGAAGTCTGCGAACTTGTCGCCTTGATTGGTCGGCTTGCGCTGCACAAGCACCTGGCGTTGATCCGCAGCCGCACCCGAGGCCAGCACATCAAGCTTGACCCAGGCTTCCACGGTGAAACTGTCGCCTCCCGAGGCGAGGACTCCCTGCGGATCCGGGATCAGGGCCTGGCCGGGCGTTCCACCAGAGGGTGAAATGGATGTACTGCGGTCATTCCGGGCTGCTGTGGCGGGAACGATGCCTAGAGGGACTCCGCTGCCGGCCAAGAGCGAAACGCCCTGGCCATCCAGACGGTACGGGCCGCTGTCGAGCACGGACTGCCCGTCATTCTCGAAACGCCAGTAGCCGAGGACTTCGGCAACATCCGGTTCACAGTCATCGACGAGGCAGTTGTCATTGCAGTCCGTCGCGGTACCGGCCTCAAGTTCGGCCCCATCCGAGATGCCATCGCCGTCGCAATCCCGCGCGGTATCAGGCACGCCGTCGGCATCGACATCGGTCATCGCCAAAAGGGCACTGGTGGGTACGACGCTGCGGTCGAGCCCGCTCGGACGCCACTCGAAAAACGCCCTCGCATCCCCGCCACCCTCGTAATAGTCGACGCGGAAGGCATAGCGCTGCCCGGCGACGAGATTGACGGATCCGGAATACCAAACCGAGGCGGACTGCGCCACCCACGCATCGATCACGGGCAGGCCGTCGATCCACAGCCGGAAGCCATCATCGCTGCGCGAGAAGAAGGTGCATGGCCCGGTCGTGGGCGCGATGAGTGTGCCGGTCCAGCGCACTGAAAAGGAGTCTTGGGGCACCGACGGATCAGGCGAGCCGTTGCCCCAGTCGAAGCTCACGGTCGGATCGATACGGCTCAGGACGCGGCGCCTGTAGGTTCCGGACGAGTTGGACTGGTCGCTCCAGTACTCCCCCACCAGACCGTTCCCGACCTCGTCGGCATCGGGCAGGCCGTTGTTGTTGCCATCCGCACAATCCTGGCACTCGTCCGGCACGCCGTCATTGCCGACATCGAGAGAGGTCGCATCGGCGATGTCCTGCCAATCCTGCACGCCATTGCCGTTGCAGTCCGGAGGGATGAGGGTCAGAGCAGCAAGAAGGGTCGTGATGATCATGGGTGCTTGCGATCCTTGGGAGGAAGCCGTTGAAGTATGCCCGACAATCAGGCCGGATGCAGGGCAATTTCCAGAAAGCGAGGCGTGATGCAGCCGTCAATCCGCTTGCGGCAACTGCACCACCAGCGTGCTCGGGATTGGTGGATAGGCCACGGCTGCGCGGAACCAGAGCATGTCGTCCCGATCCCATCCGAGTGCGTCAAGCTGCCGGTCGATCCAACCCTCGACTCCCACGACACCCTCGATGCGCCATCGTGACCTGGCCGCGAGTACTTGGACGGTGGCGCCACAGTGCAACCGGTCACCCAAGTGGTACGGCATGCGGCGTTCGGGCGCGCCATAAAGATCTCCGTACACCACCGCATCCGGCTGCACGCCCTCGGGCACGAGGCTGCGATGAACGCCGACCACGAACTCCTGCATCACGCAGGGCGTCCGCGCGCGAAAGACCTGAAACAGCCCCGAGTGATCCCTGCTCAAGCCTTGCGGCTGCACATGGCGCATCACGGCGCCCTGGACCAGTGTGCCGGCGCTGGCGCGGCCGACCTCGCCGGGCATCAGGTGCAGGCATCCATCCTCGGCCACGCGCTTGAGAGTCTTGCTCGCGCCACTGCACAGTTCATCGATGATGAAAGGAGCCGATGAAGAGGCGGTCCCGGCGGGGCGCTCCAGCCTTGCCCGGCGGCTGGCTCGGCCTCGGTCATCGACCACCACCGGGGCATCGAATCGCCAGGCCGCGTCAAAGCGAAGCCGCTCCAGATCCGCGAAGCCCCGAAGCGTGAGGCAGTCGATCATCTTCCCCCGTGCAGCCGGATGCAGCACATCGACGCGGAAGGCGTTCGCAGCGCGCATCCCCCAGACATGCATGCCTCCGCTGAAGAGCTCCTTGCGCCGATCCACAGCGAATCGGCCATCGGCGTTGGTGGCCATGTTCGCGCTCAGCAGGCCGAAGGCACGCTTGCCCCCCGACCAGGCGATCCCAAGCGACTGCACGCGAAACAGTGCAGCCATCATGGCCTCGGTCTTGGCGGCCGGGACACCCTTCTTGGCTGCTGCCTGGGCCGCAATCTTGGCTGCAAGTTCGCCGGGGAGGTGGCGCACGGCATCAAAGGGGTCACCGGCGTGGGCGAGGTGCGAGAGCTTCCACGCCAACTTGAGGTCGATGCCGAGCGCGCCCTCGATGTCGACAGGGCGGAACCCCGTCAGGCCCGGGACGGCCGCGAGCACATCCTGCGTCGAAGCCTTGAGATCGAGCAAGGCGACGCGGACATCCGACGCACCAACAGAGGCCGGAGTGACGCGGGACGAGCCCATGGAAAGAGTCTATCGGTGTCCATGCAACCGGGCAGCACCATCAGGGGCAAGGCCCCCATGCAGACAGCATGACACCGAGATCCTGCCCGTTGGATGTGCCGTCACCATCGATGTCGCCACCGCTTGTCCCCCAATTGGCAATCAGGATGCCGAGATCACCGCCACCGATCAGTCCATCGAGGTCGAGATCCGCCGGGCATGCACTCGATGCGCAGGGATCGGGGATGCCGAACCCGGGATCGGGCAGCGTACCTGAGGCGATGTCGCAATCATCAGGGATGTTGTTGCTGTTGCAATCGGGCGTGGCCATGCGGAATGCCGTGGTTGGGACGATGCTGAACGCAGAACCACCCGAGGACGGGGGCGACCAGTCGAGGAAGCACTGCTGCCCGCCGTTGCCCTCGTGGAGTTCAAGCTTGAAGTCGTAGGTCGTGTTGCCCTGCAGCGTGATCGAGCCAGTTCGGACTCCTGCATTGCCGAGCCATCCATCGATGACGGTGGCCCCATCGATGGTCAATCGCGCTCCGTCATCGGAGTCGGTCCGGAAGGTCCACAGCCCGGACTCTGGACCGGTGGTGATGGAGCCGGTCCAGATCACGATGATGTTGTCGGTGGGTATCCCCTGGGGCAGCCACGCCCCATCCGCGAAGGCCACACGCGCATCCCGGCGGACCGCCAGCCTCTGGCCCGGTCGGTACGGATCTGCAGGGTTGCTTGAACCAAGACGCGCGAAGTAGCGCCCGAACAGTCCAGTCGATGTCGACTCGCAGGAGTCAGGGATGCCGTTGGCGTTGCAGTCTGTGGCGCCTGACGCCACTTCACAGGAGTCGAGCAGGTTGTCTGCATCGCAATCGGTCGCCAGGCCGTTGGCCAACTCGAATCCATCGGGAGTGCCGTCGGCGTTGCAGTCGCCAGACTGGCAGACATCGGCGACGCCGTCGCCGTTACCGTCGTAGGAGGGGCGATACATCGTTCCCGGCAGCGGGAACCAATCTGCCGTTCCGCTTTGGCGCCAACGGAGTCGCATGCGCTGGTCACCACCGAACTCACGAAGCGTCAGCGACATCAGCCGCCGACCGGCCTCGAGATAGAAGGGCCCGCGTTCCTCCGTTCCGGTGTTGGAACTGAAGAGGAGCACCCCGTCGATGAACAGGCTTCCGAGGTCATCCGACTGCATCTGGAAGTCGTAGTAACCGCTCGTCTCCACGACCAGGGCCCCACCCCAGCGCACGGAGAAGTTATCTGTGGGCACATTCGAAGGAATCCACGCATTGTTGTTCCCATCGGTCACGTTGAAGTCGATACCCAGTGGTCCACTGCCGTCCAAGCGCTTCGCAATGACCGGTCCGGTGAAGTTGTTGGTGCCGAAGTAGTACCCAACAAGACCCAATGCCGAGGCCTCACAGGTGTCGGGGACGCCATTCTGGTCGCAATCGTTTGCGGTCGTCTCGCAGGTGTCGAGGATCGCGTTGGAGTTGCAGTCAAGCGAGGGATCTTGAGCGATGTCGATGGCATCGGGCAGGAAGTTGCTGTTGCAGTCGCCTGAATCGCACAGATCGAGGACGTTGTTGGCATTCGCATCCACCCCAGCCTTGAAATTCGTGTTCGCGATCACGCTCCAGGTGGTCGCCGTGGAGATCTTGCGCTCGACCTTGATCTTGGCTTCGCCGTAGTCCTCACGAAACTCGATGCGGAAGTGATGGATCCCCGCCGTCACAGTGATGGGCGTTTGGGGCACGATCTGGTTGCCGACCACGCCGTTGGAACTGCCCAGGAGAACGCCATCGAGATAGAGGCGGTACGCGTCGTCAGCGCTGATGCGGAACTGGAAAGCCGCAGTCTGGTTGAACTGCAGGCCCCCCATCCAGCGCACGCTGAATTCGTCGCTCGGCACCCCGGCTGGAAGCGACCAGTTGGAGAGCTCGAAACTGCCCGCACCGCCCAGGTCGACACGCACAGCCGCCGGAGGACCGCTCCATGTCCTGTTGGCGAAGTACTGCGCGGTCAATCCCTGCACATTGACCTGCTGCGAGTCAGGCAATCCATCGAGGTTGCAGTCCTGTGCCAGCACGGGTGCGCCGAAGAGAAGCGCAAGGGAGAGGATCGATATGGTGGTGCGGTTCATGGCGTGACCCTGGAGATCCATGGGAACTGAATGGTGGAGTGTGGAGCCACGGCTGTCCTTTGCAAGCAGAATTTTCCGGAAAACGACTAGGAGATGCGGAAGGTCATCGGCACCTCCATCACTTTGGAGTGATGAAAGCCGTGTTCCCAGGCACCGTCCTCGCCCCATGCATCGCCATGATCGCCGCACACCATGATGTTGGCGTTGGCGAAGGCCGCAAGCATCGGTCCGAGCGCCCGATCGATGAACTGCAGGCACTCACCCTGCCGTCGTGCGCTCTCGGTGCGATCGTTCCCCTCCGCGAAGGCGCGGCAAGTCACGGTCCCACGATCCCACGCCGCCCCCTCGTGCCAGTAGGGAACATGAGTCTCACCCACATTCAAAAAGCAGAAGACCGGCTGGCGGGCTCCCCCGACCTTGTCAGCGAGGAACCCGAGTTGCCGCCTGAGCGACCAGCAGTTGCGCGCATACATGTAATGCTGGAAGTCGCGCACCAACCCAGCTCCCGCCAAGGAGCCATCATCGAACCACTTGACGGCACCCGTACCAGCCGTGATGTACCCAATGCGATTGAACCCATCCACGATGGACCGGCCCCGGAGCAGGAATCGATCGCGGCTGGTTGAAGGGGTTCCCCCGCCGTGGAGCCTGACCAGCTTGCCGAACTTCGGGTTCACGATGGGCTCGCTGCGCAACCCATCGCCGGGGGTGAAGCCCACGAACATGGCGGCATGCGAGCCGAAGGTGAAGTGGGATGGCGCCATCACACGGTGTGCCGTGCCCACTGCATCGATGTTTGGCGTGGGAGTGCTCTCGAAGGTGTCCCACCGACACGAGTCAAGCGTGATCAGGAGCAGCGACTCCCGATGCTGGCTGCCAGGCTCCCACGGACCGGGGCAGCGACGGCTGCCGAAGCTGCGCCACGCCGTGCGTGCGGCGTAGGTGAAGTCCCGGAGGTGCCGGTGCAGGGGCGAAGGCATGCTCTCTCAGGAGGCTACAGGTTGCCGGAAGAGAAGACCAATCAATCGACGCATGAGCATGGCGTGGTCGAGCTCGCTGACCGCGATGGAACGCGATTGCGCCCCGCATGCCCGGCGGAAGCCCGGATCCGACAGCCGCAACATGGCTTGGGCGAGCCCGGCGGGATCCCGCTCCGGAACGATCACGCCGTTGATGCCATCGCGCACGATCTCGGGAATGCCGCTGTGGTCGGTGCCGATGATCGGTATGCCGCTGGCCATTGCCTCCATCACCACCACAGGCATGCCCTCGATGTCTCCATCCTCGGCGGTCTCGCTCGGTGCGATCAAGGCATCGGTTGCCGCAAGGTGCGCAAGGACATCCTGCCGCCCGAGCCAGCCCGCGAAGCGCACGCTGCGCTCGAGACCGAGCGATGTCGTGAGTGCCCGGAGTTCATCGGACATGGGCCCGTCACCAATGAGCGTCAGCTCGGGTGCGGCCTCGCCTGCGCGAGCAAGTGCATGCAAGAGCGTCGTGAAGCCCTTCTTGGGAACGAAGCGTCCGATCGCGGTCGCGCGCCACGGACCGGGTCGAGGCGCCGGCCGCTCGGCAGGCGCGAAGCGATCGGTCCTGACACCGAGCCGATGGACGATCACCTTGCTCGTCGGTGCTCCGGCCTGTCTGAGCTTCTGGGCAAGGAACTCGGAGTTGGGCAAGACAAGGTCCGCATCCTCGAAGAGTTCACGGTAGAGGCCGGGACCGGATTGCATGATCGCGCGAGTGGCGTCATAGCCGTAGAAGGCGCACGAGAGCGGCCCCGCGATGCACCCTGCCCTTCGCAGCTTGGCAGCCACGACACCGCTTGGCCCGAACTCCGCGTGGATCCTGTCGAACTGATGAGGCGCGCCTGCTGCCCCAAGCGCCGAGGCAGCCTCCAGCAGGATCCCTGAGGGGCCGCGCCAACCCTGCTTGGGTGTGACCAGCCGCCACGCTGGGCCGAGCGCGTACGACGCATGGGCCAAGAAGCGTGCTGGCATCCGGAACAGCCTGTGCCGCAGCGGTGCATCGATGCGGGCCCGACGCACTCGGTCGGAAAGACCGAGCCGCAACTCGTCCTCATCCCAGGCGGAGCCATCGCCATCGTGCAAGGCGAGCACCGTCACCTCGGCGCCCGCATCGAGCAATCCGGTGACATGATCCCTGATGAAGGTCTCGCTGCGCACCGGGAAACCACCGGTCACCACGAGGATGCGAGGTGCCTTCACGATCCGCTCCCGGGCTTGGGGAGCGATCGGCCGAGCGACCCTGGCTCGATGCGGGCGACCGCTCCGATGCCAAGCCAGAGTTGCACCCTCCGCAAACCGTAGCCAGAGGTGCGCAGGGCGTAGTACACGGTGAGGGCCGGGAGTGTCGACACCAGGCCCAGCATGGTCTTGCCCTTGTTGGCGGTTTCGTTCCACGACACCGCCGCACACCCCGCCGCGAGAGGGACCAGCGCCAATGCAGGGAGCCACCATCGCCACGCAGCATCGATCAGCGACGCCACCGCCAGCGTGACGGCGAGCGTGATGACCGCGAGAAGGAACGGTGCAAGATCGAGACGATCACGCAGACGGAACTTCCAGACGAGCTCTGCTGCGGCACGACCGCCGTGCCACGCCTGGCGGCAGAAACTGGACCAGCCATAGGCGTGTTCGTGATCCACCCGCGCCGCCGGCTCTGCCACCACGCTCCAACCCGCTTCACGGATCGCCAGGTAGAGCCCCTCCTCGTCACAACGACCCGAGAAGGTCGTGTCGGGTTGGACGCCTTGGCGTGTGGCATCGGAGAAGTCCTCCTCCCAACGATGCATGGCAAGCAGGGTCCTGCGGACCATCAGATTGCATGAGGTGAACCGCGAGATGGGTCCCCTGCGCGGCAGCCGGTGCGTTCCCGCGAACGCACGCTCCCAGATGGTGGATCGCATGGTGTCCTCGACGAGTCCGGATGCTGCGCCCACGGATGCGTCGACGAAGGGCGCGCGCAACCGCTCGATCCAGTGTGGATCCGCGATGCAATCCGAGTCGAGGAATGCCACGAGCGAGCCTGTGGCGGACTGGATCCCGACATTCCGGCTCGCGTTGGCACCAAGGTTTCGCTCATTGCGGATCACGATCAGGCTGGTGGCGCCGGCCGAAGACGCAAGCGCTTGGACAGCCTCCACCGTTCCATCCGTCGAGCCATCATCCACCACGATGACTTGCGTCGGTGGCAGGGTCTGGGCCAGAAGCGACTTGACGCACCGCAGGATCTGGTCACGGCGATTGCAGGTCGGTACCACGACGGATACGCCAGACGGTGCATGGGTCGTCGCATCAGTCGCGGTGGCAGCCGTGGGCATCGTCATGAGCGTACGGCCCCCCTGAATCCTTGGCGAGGCACGCACGGCTAGACTCGGCCCGGCATCATGCGATTCGCCGTCGCCGTCATCACCAGACGCAGGCCCGATGGGCTCGCACGGCTGCTTGCCTCCATCGACCGCCTCGAGACGATCGGCCCTCGAGGCGCCATCGATCTCAGCATCATCGTGATCGAGAACGATGACACGGCCTCGGCGATGCCGGCCTGCCGCTGGCCCTCTCGGCATGTCCTGGAGCCCCGTCAGGGCATTCCCGTGGCGCGCAACCGCGCGATCGACGAGGCTCGGGCGCTCGATCCCGCGGCAGACTGGGTCGCGTTCGTGGATGACGACGAGACCGTGGACCCGTCGTGGCTCATCGCACTCGCGCGCGCTGCAGCCGAATCACACGCCGACATCCTGACGGGCCCCGCGCGACCCGTGCTGCCCGAACCTGTCCCGCGATGGGCGCTGCAGACGCATGCCTACGACCAGCCGTCGCACCCTGACGGCAGCATCCTCCACGAGGCCTACACCAACAATGTGGCCGTGCGCGCATCGCTGCTTGGCAACAGCTCATGTCGGTTCGACGAGCGCCTCCTGATGACCGGCGGCAGCGATACGCACCTCTTCCGCTCGCTGGCACGAAAGGGCCATCGGATCCAGTGGTGCGCCGAGGCGGTCACGATGGAGCACTATCCACACTCGCGCCTGACACGACGCTGGGCCGCGCGGCGTGCCTACCGGGTCGGTGCCACCAATGCGTGGATCATGCTCGATCTGCGCGAGAGGACACGATTGGGATGCCTCGCGCTTGCGGTGCGCTTCATGGCGCGTGGCCTCGTCCGGTGCACGACCAGCCTCGTGCACGGCATGGTGGATGCCGCCGCGATGCACCTCGTACTCGATGGTGCCAAGGCGCTGGGACTGGCGCTCGGTGCGACCGGCCTCGACCGCTTCGAGGAGTATGCAACCCACCATGGATCCTGAGACGCGCGCAATCGCCTGCTGCATCTCGACGCTGCACCGCGCCGAGGGGCTTGCGGCCACGCTGGCGAGCGTGGCTGCCCAGCGTGCATCCTTGCCCACCGCGACACGGCTGATCGCCATCGTCGTGAGCAATGATCCGGCGGATGTCCGGCCCGCAGGGATCGTGGCCCAGGTCCGTGCGCAGACTGGGCTTGAGGTGATCCTCGATGCTGAACCGCGACGGGGCGTGGCGTTCCCTCGCAACCGCGCCCTCGAGATCGCCCGGCGGACCGTCGGGGCCGGTGGGGCCATCGTCTTCATCGATGATGACGAGATCGCGACCGATGGCTGGCTCGCTGCCCTGCTTGCGGCGCGTGAGCGCTTCGGCCCGGGCATCGTCACTGGCCCGGTCGATCCTTCGTTCCAGCACCCGCCGCCGGATTGGGTCATCGAAGGCGGCTTCTTCGATGCGACCCTGCTCCCGACAGGAACGCGACGACCGTGGGCGTTCACCAACAATGTGCTCCTCGATGCATCGCTCATCGATGAGGCGGGCCCACGCTTCCAAACCGAGTTCGTCCGCGTGGGCGAGGACCGTCACTTCTTCCAGAGACTGGCACAGGCGGGCGTTCCCATCCGCTGGGTCGCGGAAGCCCGCGTCGTCGAATCCATCCCGCCCGACCGCGTGAGCGCAGCGTGGCTGGTGAGCAGGCAACGGAGCGCTGGTCGATGCGTGGCGCCGATCGAGCGAGATGTCCGGGGCGCCGCGTGGTCGATGATGAGCTGCACCGCCAAGGGCGTGGTGTGGATCGTGTTGGCCTCCATCCGGCAGATGCTGGCTCGACGGACCTCAGCCTCCGTCAGGGCGCGCATGCAGTACGCGTGGGGCCTTGGCCTGCTCGAGGGTGCGTGGCGACCGAACCTTGCACGGTGCCCCGTGGCCGTGAAGGACTAGGAGTCCACGCGGCGGGTCCAGACGATGCGCAGGTGCGTGTGCTCCCAGCGCAGCCCCGCCGGATTGATGTCGACGCGCTCGATGGATCGCTGGACCAGCCATGGAGAGAGCGCCTCGGTCACATCCAGGGCCTCGCCTGTCTTGGAGGCAAGCCTGAGCCGCCCATCGTGTTCCCTGAAGTCCCACTGATGCAGGCCGCGGTAGCCGCCGTGGCGGCCTTCATGCTCGCCAACCTGCACAAGGACCGTGCCATCACCACGCACCACCAGGGCCATCTGGCGCAGCACCTCGAGCGGATCCGCAGCGTGGTCGACGGCATTGTTCGAGAACGCCATGTCGAAGGACGCGGTGCCGTATCGCCGGGACAAGTCCTCGCCAGCCACATCATCGATGGCGTGCACGGGTTCGATCCCATGATGCCTGAGCAGCGTCATGTACCGCTCGGCCAGCGGATCACAGCAGGTCAGATCGAGTCGTCCAGCCGGAACGACCCTGCCCACCACCGACAGCGGTCCGCATCCCACATCAAGCACGCGGTGGACCGGCTGACTTGAATCGAGGTGGCACCAGATCCACGGCTGCAGCGGTGCGTGGGCATTCATGCGGAAGGCGAACCCCGGACGGTCCTGCTTGGCAAGCCAGCCGTTCCAGAAGGATTCCTCGCTTTGGAGCGCTGCATCGCGCCCACTCGACCCAAGGCGTCGAATCCGATCGGCGAGCCACCGAAATGATCGCAGCACGGTCATGGCTGGATGGGCCACGGTGGTGCGGTGCCGTTCCAGTGGAGCAGGTTTCCCTCGGGCACCAGCTCGCGCAAGCGGCCAAGCGTCGAGTCGTCCCAGCCGATCGCCGCACCCATGGCGCGCGTGTTGCGGATGCAGAGATTCCAGGCTGTGGTACGCAGCATGCGGTGCTCGAGGCCGCACTGCTGGACGGCCCAGATCAGCGCTCCTTGGTCCCACCACGAGATGGCATCCGCGACTCGGCGATCGCGGCACGCGGCGCGAACCGCGTGGCAGTAGGCCTCGAGCAGGCCGCGATCCTCCGCGCGGGCGTGGTCCCATCCCGAGACCCCCGCGTTCAGTCGAGGCTCCAGCGGATCGAACGGGCGCTGTATCGGCAGGAGCCTGTAGAGCTCAGGCTTGTTCGGGGTCACCTTGGGCGCGAAATTCTCGGGAGTCAGGATCGGCCCATCCTCCAAATGGGCCACGAGACCGGCAAGGTCGCGCAGCACCACGATGTCTGCATCAATCCAGAGCGTGCGTGCAAAGGGGCTCGCCTGAATGAGAAACGGGCACGCCCAGATGGGCCACACGCGCTTGCCGGGCTTGGCAAGCGGCCCAGCCGATTCGAATGCAGAGCGGACGGATCGGAGATCGTCGTGATCGGGCATCGGGAGGATGCGCAGCGATGGATGGCGCTCGCACAGCCAGGCCGCCATGCGCTCGCCCAGACCGAGGTCAAAGCACGCCACCGGCAGGTCCAGGCTCTCGCGCACGGAACGGCAGAGCATGTCCACGCCTGGTGCGTACTTGGCATCGGCCAGCGTCACGATGCCGCACTCCCGCGCGCGTTCAGGCACGATCAACCTCGCTGAAGCGCCCGCCCTCGAGTCGCAAGAGCCGATCGCATCGCTCGACGGTCGCTTCACGGTGCGCGACCACGAGCATGGTGACGGTGCCGTGGAGGGCGTGGATCGCACCGAGCAGCCCCTCCTCGGTCTCGGGGTCGAGCGCACTCGTCGCTTCATCAAGAATCAGCACGGTGGGATTGCCGTACAGCGCCCGAGCGATGCCGATGCGCTGACGCTGCCCACCGCTCAATCGCACGCCGCGCTCACCAACGACCGTCGATGCCCCCTGCGGCAGGGAGGACACGAACTCGTCCAGTTGCGCCAGGCGCAACGCCCTCGCTACGGCTGCCTGATCGATCTGGCCCTCGAGCACTCCAAAGGCGACATTCCTTGTGATCGAGTCATCCAGGAGGTAGATCGACTGCGGCACATAGCCCACCTGCGACTGCCACCACCGGTTGCATGCTGCAAGATCCATGCCTCCGATCGTGATCGTCCCGGTGGTCGGTTGCAGCAGGCCCAGCGCCAGATCCACCACGGTCGACTTGCCCGATCCACTCGCTCCGACGATGCCGACCGACTCGCCTCTGGCGATGCGCATCTCGAGGCCGTCAAGCACCGATGGACGGTCACCGCCGTAGCCAAATCCCACGCCGCGGAACTCGATGGCGGTCCAAGCTGCATCACCCACGGCGCCGGATCCGGATGCCTGCGGCTCTGCGAGTGCATCGACCACCGCTTGGACACCGGGTGCTCCAAGCACGATGGCGTGCACGCTCGTCATGAGTCGCGTACCCGACGGCACGAGCCGGAACACCGCCAGAGCGAAGAGGCCCGCCACGCCGAGCACCGACGAAGCCTCACGGCCTTGAAGCAACATGATCGTCACCAGCGTGGTCAAGCCCAGGACGGCCAGCACCTCCAACCAGCTTCGCGGCACATCCCTCAGCGACTGCACACGCGATCCAAGTGCGCCGCTGCGGGCCGAGGCAGCATCGGCAAGCGCCGTGAACCCCTGCTCGCGGCCGAGCGCTCGGATCTCCTTCACGCCCTCAAGGGCCTGGCGGAACAAGCGGAAGCGAGCCCGGTCGAGCTCACGCCGCTGCGCCCCGAGTCCGGCGGCACGTGCCTCCGTCATCCGATGGAACCACCAGCCGCTGAGCCCGACCAAGCCAAGGCAGGCAGCACCGCCGAGCGGCTCAATGGCCAGCAGCAGCGTCGTCACGCCGATGATGACCATCAGCTCGCTTGCTGCCGAGAGCGAGGGCACCACCACGCCGAACACGAGCTGGTCGGCATCATGGGTCAAACCATGAAGGATCGTGGTGGAATTGCGCGACAGATGGAACGACCATGGCCGTGAGATGAAGTTCGAGAACAGTCGTGTCGAGAGTTCCCGCTGGAGCCTGAAGCCGAAACCGTTCACCCGCACGATCAGCATCCAGCGGAAGGCGGCCTTGAAGGCATAGACCGCAAGCAGCCCCGCCATGCACAGAATGACGAGCCGACCGTGGGGAATCCCCTCCACCGCACCAAGCAGCCACGCAGGAAGATCCAAGGACGACGTACCGCCGTCGGCGAGCAGTGCGAGCACCGGAAGCACCAGGCCAAGCCCAACGCACTCGAGGAACGCAGACACGAGCATGGCTGCGAAGAGCCAACGCGCGGTACTGCGATCGCGTGCGGTGAGCACTCTCCATGCCGTGCGGATCGTGTGCATCATGGGCGCTCCTGCCCCCCTTGCGCGATGGAGCGCATCGCCTCGGCGAGGCGGACATCTTGAACGAGCCTTCCCGAGGCGATCTGCTGCGCACGCTCGGCGGCGGGCGGATTCTGCCGCTCGTACTCCTGGCGAAGCGAACCCTCGATGAGGCGCTGGTGCATCTCACGCCAGGTCATGCCGATCCATTTCGACAAGGTGCGGTTGCGCGCATAGGCCGCTCCGCCGAGCCGGATCTTGCGCTCGAACTGGCTCCACGAGCGACAGGGAAAGTGAAGGATGTCGATTGCTGCAGGTTCGGCATCGACCCGTGCACCGCCCCGGCGGACCGCGTGGTTGCCCTGCTCGACCTCGATCTCCGGATCGGCCCGATGCGCAACCTTGGGCTTCAGCGCTCCGCCAAGCGGATTGACCGATCGGACATCGCGCCAGACCAGGCGATCCCAGAACGGGCCATCGCCATCCACGGCGGGAAAGTTGGCTCGCTCGACCGAGGCAGCCATCGCCGTCATCGGCAGCGCCTGGAGCGCTGACTTGAGATCACCGCACTGCGGCCACCAGAACTCGTCTGCGTCGTTGTTGATCACCCAGTCCGCACCGTAGTCCCTCGCCGCCATGCGCGCCATGCGCGTGACCCAGGCATGCTGCGCATAGTTGTCCTCTCGCTCCTCGATGACCGTCACAAGCCCTCGCTCGCTCCAGCGGCGCAGGATCGCGGGAGTCGCATCCTCCGAGAGGTTGTCGGTGACGATGAAGTGATCGACCCCCCGGGAGCGATGGAAGGCGAGATTCGCCTCGAGGATGTCCTCCTCGTCCCGGACCAGAAGGGTCATCACGAGTTTCATGGCTCGTAGCCCAGCACCGTGAAGTCCCGGTGGTAGCGGTCGATCGCACGACGACGGAGGTCCTCGGGCCAGACGATTCCCTCCCTGTCCCGCAGGCGCGGATTCCGATGCTCCAGCACGCACTGCGCACCGAGCCAGGCGAAGAGGTCGCGGGCATCTTCGGCGAACCGCTCGTAGCGGAACAGCCGATCGACGGCGATGCGACCGGCGGCATCCGTGACGTACTCCACCTGCGGCCGGACATGAGGATGATCGAGCCGGAGCGCTCCCTCGACAAACCGCGGGAAGCCGACCCCCTCCAGCCGGATGCCCTGCCAGCGTGCTTCCTCGATCAAGTCACGGTCGGGCCTCGACCAGGCGGACTCCAACCGCGTGAGCGGATGGCGGACGAAAGCGAAGGATCGGTAGCCGGATCGGTCCTGCTCGGGCACGGCTCGGAGCGCCTCGTCCCAGGTGAGATGCTGGAGGTACCTCGATCGGAACCGCCGCGCGATCAGGTCCGAGGAGGTGATGCGCCCGAACATGCGATGGCGATCCTCGTGCCGCCAGTCGCCGTGCATCCCCAGTGCGGCTTCGATGCTCGTGCCGCCGCACTTGGGCACATGCACGAACAGGCATCGATGGTGGTGTGAGATCGGCATGCGTGCTCAGCGTCGGCTTGGCGATCGACGGGCGAGATAGCGCATCCACAGCCATGCCTTGCGACGCGTCGCTGGATTGCGACGGGGCATCGGCGGAAGGTTGCGCATCCATGCAAGCGTGACGCCTGACAGGTGGAGCGCGTGCGTGGCCAGCGCACCCAACGGCCCGAGCGTCTGGCGCGCCAGTCGCCGATGGCTCTCGATCAGGAGCGATGGATCGTGGCCGTGGAAGGCGTGCGAGTCGTCAAGATGCGACGTGCTTGCAGCACGGATGTGCGTGACCACCGCGCTCGGCTCGTAACGACCGCGCCAACCTGCCCGATGCATGCGCCAGCACCACTCGATCTCCTCGGCATAGAGGAAGTAGCTTTCGTCGTAGCCGCCCACCTGATCAATGACGATGCGGCGTGTGAGAATGGCCGCACCCGTCAGCCAATCCGCGTCGAAGGCAGTGTCGTGCCCGTGCTGGTAGTGCAGCGTCTGGCAGTGGCGTGACTGCGGGAATCGGCGATCGAGCCCAAGCATCGACCAGCTCACGAAACTCGACAGCACGGTGTGGAATCGGTACGCGCTCCACTGGTGGCTGCCATCGTGATTCAGGAGCTTCGGCCCCAGGTATCCGATCGATGGATCCGCGTCCATGACCCTGATGAGGGTGGCCAGCGATCCCGGATGGCTGACCGTGTCGGGATTCAGGCAGTAGACGAGCCGGCCGCGCGCTCCACGGAACGCGGCATTGTTCCCGCCCGCGAATCCGAGATTGCGTTCGGCGCGGATCAGGCGGACCGACGGAAACTCGCGCTCGACCATGTCAGCGCTGCCGTCCCGAGACTGATTGTCCACCACGATGGTCTCGTGCGAGAACGGTGCAACGGAGGCCTCGATCGATTGAAGGCAGTTGCGAAGGAGCCCGACCGTGTTGTAACTCACGATCACGATGGAGACATCAAGATCGGTCGCGGTCACGGCTTGACCTCGCCCCCATCGAGAGCGTCGGCGCCAGCGTCATCCATGAGCGGAACGGGCGCCATCCAGAGCGATGCCTGCTCCAGCTCACGCCTCGCACCAGGATGCGATGGATCGAGGACCACGGCCTGACGATACGCCGACTCGGCCTCGACGAGTCGACCCTGCCGCCGCAGGCCATTCGCCCGGTTGAAGTTCGCCGATGCTGCCGTCGTTCGATCAGACCTCTTGAGTGCACGGGCTTCGGCAGACTCGAAGTACATGCTGGCCTCGTCCGGCCGGCCCAGCCGCTCCGCACAATTGCCGAGCATCAAGTCCGGCATCGGTTCCGTGGGATCCTGGCGACGGGCCATCTCGTAGCACGACTCCGCCGCCTCGATCTGGCCCAGCTCCCACTTGGCGTTGCCCAGCACAAACCAGCCGCGCCACGCCTGCGGACGCTCATCGACCAGATCCAGCAGTTCGACCTCGGCCAGATCGGCGCAGCCCTTCAGCACCAGACGCGACGCGTCGGCAACCTTCCGTTCCCACAGTTTCATTGGATGAGGCTGGGAACGAAGCCGGATCAGCCGATGCCCTTGACCCGATTTGATGTCATCCGCCCAGTAGTCGATCCAGCCGGGCGCACTGCCGCCAAGGAGCGCATGCGTGACACCATAGTGCCGGAAGAGTTCGGCACGGCGTTCCTCATCCGTTCGATCATCGAGCATCTCGGTCACATGAAGCACGCGTGTCGTTGCCGAGGGAACACCCGTCGAGCTGCGCTCGCTGCACACCAAACGGGGCCCCCGGAGCATCGCGGCCCATGTGCCGGTCAGGCGCCCACAGGCCACCACGGCGTCCTTGGGCATGCAGCCCTCCATCCACGCTTGGTTCGCCATCAGGCCATCGAAGGCTGCGCCCTGTCGCGCACCCTCCGAGGCCATGGCACGGTCCCACCAACGGCCCACGCGATCCCACGTGTCCTGCCCTGCATTCGCGGCGCCGACCCAGATCGACAAGGCTGTCACGCCGAGCCCGACAGGCACCGCCACGAACCGTCGTGACCCGATGCAGCGTTCGCACACTGCCGCCATCCCCGGAAGGGCCAGCGCGCCCCACACGATCGCGGCCAGTGCCTCGAATCGGAGGATCATCCACTGCGCACCAAGGAAGCCAATGGCCGTGGTGCAGAGGATCGGCACCGTCATCACGGTGAGCACCACCACGATCGCGCCGAAAGCAACGAGCGTCTGGGGTCTTCCGAGCACGGCAAGGGCGAGGAGCGTGGCCGCCATCGCCGTCCAGAGGCGCCAGCCGACCACGCCGCCCCAGCCGCCTGTGAAGCCGCGTCCCCAATTGCGCGCGATGAAGAGATGGTCGTCCTGCCGAGTCAGCGTGAATCCATCCTGGCGGTGGATCGCCGTGCGACGGGCCCGACCGAGTGCATCGGGGGTCCCCGCCCCGGCTGAAGGTGCGGGAGAGGCCGTTGCCTGCGTCTTCCAGTGGTTCCACTCCCAAGCCGAGGGTGAGGCGACATCCGCGGCGCGCCCGGGGCCCGCGGTCATCGCCTTCACCGCAACGAGCATGGGTGCTGCGGCAAGGACGAGGCCGACCGCGCAGGCAACGGGCGTCGAGCGCTTGCCGACACAGCGCAGCGAGCGCACGGCGGCCACTGCACCGAGCACAGGCACGAGCATCACGAGCACGAAGCCGGCATAGAGCGGGTGCATCATGGCCACCACCAGGTTGGCCAGCATGCAGACGACGATCGCACGGCGTGCGGGGAGATCCCACGCCAGCACCATGGCGACCACACCCACGGTCATCAAGACGGCAAACCAGGGTGCCAGCTGGTTTGGATAGAGGGTGAAGTCCACCACGGATCGTGACAGCACGGCAAGGACCGCCGCCACCCATGGAGCCCACCTGCCACCGACGAGGGACCACGCCGTCCAGGCAGCAGCGCCTGCAATCATCAGCCGTGACGCTCCGAGCGAACCGAACCACACCTCCAGGGGATCCAGCCCGGTGATCCATGCGATGCATGCATGCAGTGCATGGAGCAGGTTCGTGTGATAGAGCGGATAGGGGAACTCACCGGTCGCGCGGACGAATGGATCGCTGTTGGAGAATCCGTGATCGAGGATGAAGCGGATCCTGGCCACATGGACGCGAGCGTCGTTGTCGAGGATGGCACCGACTCGCTCGGCGAGGACCGCGTCAAGCACCACGACGGCTGCAGCCAGCAGCATCACCGGCGGCACGCTGCGGACCACGCCCTTCCACGACGCATGTCGCAGCGCGTCGAACACACCCCAGACCACCACGAGCGTCACGAGGATCGCCACCAGGGGTGTCGGTGCGTGCAGGAGATAGGCCAGCACCAGGCACGGCGCGAGCACAGCAAAGGCTGCCAACCATCCCACGCCAAGCGCAGCGGCAGCGCCGCCTCCCAGAGCGGCCGGTGCACATCGCCGAACGACGGCAACGCCCGGGGCGACCAAGGCGAGCCAGCACAGCATCGGCAGCACGCTCATGATGCACGTCCCGGCATGCTGCGCCCAAGCAGCCGATCGCAGACGCCCAGACAGAGCCCAAGACAACGGGCGAAGGTCCGGACCACGCCAAGCGGCACGAAGGCGATCATCGATGGGCCCGCGAGACTGCACATCGCCGCAGCCATCGGAAGCTGCAGCAGGAACAGCACGACCACCGGCAGTACGGCCACCCACCACGGCGTCCCAAGCCACGGAGCCGCCAGCGCAGGGACCATGGCCATGGGCACGAATGGCTGCAGATGGTCCAGCGCGGAACTGTAGGAATTGCGCCGGCCACGGCCTCGGTGCTCAAGGTGAAGCGCGACCCGCCAGCGCCCCTGGGCACATTGCACCTTCAGGTAGCGCGAGAGGCGATCGGCATGGAAATGCTGCACGACGGACGATCGCACGAAGCGAAGCCGGTGGCCAGCCTCGATGACACGGAAGGCAAACTCGGCATCCTGCGCCTTCAGATAGCGCTCATCGAATCCCTTCAGCCCTTCCAGCACGGTGCGCCGGTACACCACATCGAAGGTCGCGAGGAAATCCACCTCTGCCGGCATGCGCGCATGCCGCACCATGATCTCCTCGTGGATCAGACGCTCCAGCAGCGTGGCGTCCGGAGCAATCCCATAGGTCCCACCGACGCCGGCGACTGCACCATCATCGAACGCAGGCAGCAATCGCTCCAGCGCATCGGGCGCGGCGACACAATCCGCATCGACGAACCAGACGAGGTCCGTGCTCGCGACGCGCCAACCGAGGTTGCGGGCCGCGGCAGGCCCCCCGCCCTGACCCGACGCGACTTCAATCCCCCGGCTCGTGGCTGCTTGTGCGGTGCCGTCGCGAGAGCCGTCATCGACGAGCACGATCCGGTCCAGCCGCGATCCGGGCCGGTCGCGGACGACCAGTGCTGCATCGAGGCACATGCCGATCGTCCGCATGGCATCGCGTGCGGGGATCACCATCGTCACATCCCGGATTGTTGACGGAGCCATCATGGCCGGACTCCGTCGATGGACGAATTGCGTCGCTTCGTGCACTGCTCGATCGCTTCCCGTGCCCGTCCCGTGATTCGCTCGTCATCGGATCGAGCTGCAAGCGCGACCAGCACATCCATCGCCTCGGCATCGCGACCGCACTCGGCCAGCGTCAGCCCGTGCAGCAGCATCAACTGGTCGGACGAAGGCGAGCGCCGTGATGCACGCGCATAGGCATCCGCGGCTTCCTCGTACCGACCGAGCGCGCGGTAGGCATCGCCCTTGGCACCACGCACGCTGGCAGTGCGGATGCCGAGCTCTTCAGCCCGGATGAGCGAGACAAGCGCCTCCTCGTGACGACCCGCACGAACATCGAGCAGGCCGATCATGGCCATGGCTGGCCCGTCTGCCGGACGGATCGAAAGGGCGGCCAACGCGTCGGCCCGCGCAGCAGCGTCATCGCCGGCAGCCAGCGCACAGAGCGAACGATTCATGAGCGCGCCGGAGTCATCCGGCCGAAGCGCCAGCACACCGTCCCACAGCCGGGCCGGATGGCACCAGTCATCATTTCGACGGATCGTCGAGATCGCCGCCCCCACGATCGACAGGGCGATGACGCCAACGGCAGCGATCCTCGCCATGCCGGGACGGGTCCATCCCCACCATGCGACG
The DNA here is from genome assembly GCA_016873375.1 of Phycisphaerae bacterium. Classification (GTDB taxonomy): domain Bacteria; phylum Planctomycetota; class Phycisphaerae; order Phycisphaerales; family SM1A02; genus SYIB01. The sequence continues at coordinate 11,089 of VGXJ01000001.1, read as the reverse complement.
ACCGTCACGAAGGCGATGACTGGCCCAAGCAGTGCGAGGTAGAGCCGGTGGTCCGCCACGGGATCCCGCAGCGGCATGACGCTTGATGAGGGAAGCAGCGCGAGCACGGACAGGGCCGGCACGATCCACCACCACGCATTGCGCCGCAGACCGACGACGATGGTCCCGAACGCGGCAACGATGGCGACGATTCCCAGCGGCCTCGGCCATGCTGCGCCCTCGATGATGGTCCAGCCGTGATCGATGCTGAGCAGTGTCGGCGCCACCACCTCCGCTGCATAGATCCCGATGGCACCCACTTCAGCCCAGGCATAGGCGAGGGGCCCGATGCCGGGGAGCCCGAGTCCCGCTGCGCGGGGCATGCCATCGCCCGAAAGCAGCGGACCGATGACGCCCAGGGGAATCAGCAGCAGCAGCGGAAGGAAGCAGGCGAGGTGCATGGGCCAGCGATTGCGCCATGCCGCGACGATCGACCCTGAGCAGATGGCTGCATCGACGGCAAGCACGATGCACGGCACCGACACCGCAGATGGCTTGGAGAGAAGGGCCAGAGCGCACCCTACGGGAGCGATTACGCCCCAGGCGATCGAGGACCCGGGCAGCGCGAACCGCATCAGTCCGAGGATGGCAACGAAGGTGCAGAGCCCCACGAGGACTTCCGCACGCTGGATGACATAGCTCACGCTGGCCGTCTGCACGGGGTGGAGCGCCCACAGCGTGGCTGCCCCGCAGCACACCGCGAAGGCGAGCGATGGATGCATGGCGATCGCACCTCGCTCGATCAGCAATGCAGCAGCGCGACAGAGCACGATCAGGCAGAGGGCCGATGCAAGTCCGTGCAGGCCGATGTTGAGTGCGTGGTAGCCGCGGGGATCGATGCCGCCGAGCGCATGATTGACTCCGAGCGTCACCTGCACCAGGGGACGCTGACCGATCGCGAGCTGGCCCCATGATGCCCATGGCGCATCGATCTGATTCTCACGGTCGATGATGTGCACCACATCATCGTGCACGAACGGTGCTGCCACCGTGGGGCGCCACACCAGGATGACGATCAGCCAAAGGACCGAAGCTGCCAACATCATGGACCTGGAACCTGTGGCCGGTGCTGTCATGGTGATGGTGGACTGTTCCTTGCGATCGATCCTGCCGATGGTAGTTTCCGAGAGTGTTACCCCAATCGGCACCAAGCGACAGCACGGCCGAAGGACTCCTTGAAGGGACCTGGGTGGTCGTTCCTGTCTTCAACGAGTGTGCTGCGGTCGGCAAGGTGCTTGATGCACTGCGGTCCAGATTCAGGAATGTGGTGGCCGTCGACGATGGATCCTCCGACGCTTCGTGGGATGCCATCCGCAAGACCGCTGCCCATGCCCTGCGCCACGCAGTCAATCGAGGCCAGGGGGCCGCCCTGCAGACCGGCACCGACTTCGCGCTCGCTCGGGGCGCGCGAAGGATCGCGCACTTCGACGCAGATGGCCAGCATCGCGTGGATGATCTGGTCGCCATGGCGCTTGCCGTGGCCAAGGGTGACTGTGACATCGCGCTCGGCGATCGATTCGCCGGCAACTCACGCATTCCGCCCATGAGGGCAGCGCTCATCCGGCTGGCTGCACTCATGCACCGGGTGACCAGCGGCATCGGGCTCAACGATGTGCACAACGGACTGCGCGTGCTGACCGACGAGGCGGCACGTCGGTGCGAGCTCCGCTCTGATCGCATGGCACATGCGAGCGAACTCATTGACCTCATCGCCCGATCCGGCATGCGCGTCAAGCAGTTCCCGACCACCATCGAGTACACGGCCTATTCGATGGCCAAGGGTCAGCGCGCCTCGGCGAGCGCCCGCATCCTGCTTCACTACGCCGTAGGGAGAGTGTTTCGATGAGCGTGTTCCAAGTTGTCCTGCTGGCTGCCCTTGTCGCCACCGTGGTGCTTGGCCTCGTCATGGCAAGCCGGGGAGCGCTTCCGAAGATCCTTGCTGGGCTCCTGGTTGGGGGCGCCTGCCTTGGCGCAGTGTTCGTGGTCGAGCCCGATTGGACCACCCAGCTGGCACGGTTCCTCGGGATCGGGCGTGGAGCCGATCTGGTCCTGTATGTGCTGGTCCTCGGCACCTCGTGGGGGTTTCTCAGCATGTACATGCGCGTCCGAGCGGTCCGCCGGGACATGACCCTCTTGGTTCGCAGGATGGCCCTGGACGAGGCAGAGCGGGACCAAACCCCTCGGCGTCCCTGACGGACCAAGCACGCCCGGTGAAATTCCAGAAATTGCGACAAGTAGGTTTTGCCCTGCACGCAGGGAGAGGTATGGTTCCACACCATGACTCAGGCTGTCGCCACTCTTGCCGTCTGTTCAATCGGTCTTGCGGCTCTCATTCCGGCCGCCCTTCCGGCGCCTCGCGATCGCGACCAAGGCAGCCTTCAGGCTCCGAAGAACGATGACTTTTCGAGCGGGAACTTGGTCATGGGCTCAGGTTCAGGCTCCGGTGCACCTGCCTGCCCGGCCGACCTCGACGGCGACGGCGTGGTCGGAGGTGCCGATCTTGGCCTTCTCCTCTCCGGCTGGAACTCGGCCGCCGGCGACGTCAACGGAGACAACACCACCAACGGCGAAGACCTGGGCATCATGCTCAGCGCTTGGGGTCCCTGCCCCGTATGACGCGGTGCCCCGACCGGCCTTGCGGCCCGGGCACGAACTGACTTCTCGCTTACGCTACCTCCCGTGGCAGTTCTGGTCACTGGTGGAGCAGGCTTCATTGGCAGTGCCTTCGTGCACGCGTGGTGCTCGCGGACCGATGAACCCATCGTCACGCTCGACCTGCTGACATACGCGGGGAATCTCGACAACCTTTCCACCTTGCCTGCCGATGCGAAGCATCGGTTCGTCCACGGAGACATCCGGGATGGCGGGCTCGTTCGTGCGTTGCTCGAGGAACACAGGCCGCGTGCACTCGTGCACTTTGCCGCCGAGACGCATGTCGATCGTTCGATCAAGTCAGCCGATGCATTCGTCTCGACCAATGTGGCGGGGACGGCCGCCCTGCTCGAGGCCTGTTCAGAGCATCTGGCCACGAGCGGACGAAACGCTCGCACAGGGTTCCGGTTCCTTCACGTCTCGACCGACGAGGTCTTCGGATCGCTTGGTCCGCAGGAAGCGGCCTTCCATCGCGCAAGCCCCTATCGACCCAACAGTCCCTACGCAGCAAGCAAGGCGGCGGCCGATCATCTCGTGCGGGCATGGCATGTCACGCACGGACTGGCGACCCTCACGACCCACTGCTCGAACAACTACGGCCCACGCCAGTTCCCCGAGAAGCTGATTCCCCTGTGCATCGCACGCGCCATCGCGGGCGAAACGATCCCGGTGTACGGGGATGGCCTGCAGGTCCGGGATTGGCTTCATGTCGAGGACCACTGCGCTGCACTGCGTGCAGTGCTTGAGCGCGGCACCCCCGGAGCGACCTACCTGATCGGAGGGCACGGCGAGTGCCGGAACCTCGATCTCGTCCACGCGCTCTGTACCGCCCTCGATGAGGCACGACCCGATGGTGCTCCGCATGCGCGCCTCATCCGTTTCGTGGAGGATCGTCCCGGGCATGACCGTCGCTACGCCATCGACGCATCATCCACCCGCGATGAGCTTGGATGGTCGCCAAGGCATGCGTTGCTCGATGGGCTGCGAGCGACGGTGCGCTGGTACCTCGACCATCCAAACTGGATAGAGCGGATCCGCAGCGGCGCCTACGCGGCGTGGGTGAAGGAGCAATACGGTCCATGAAGGTGCTGGTGCTCGGAGCACGAGGGCAGCTCGGTGCAGCGATCGAGCGTGCCGCTCCGGCCTCATGGGACCTCATCATGGCCGATCGTTCCATGGCTGACCTGGCTGTGCCGGGACATGCCGCCGGATCGATCGCTGCTGCGAAGCCGCACGCCGTCATCAACGCAGCAGCATGGACCGATGTCGACCGTGCTGAAGAGCACGAACCGCTGGTCACGCGCATCAATGGAGTCGCCGTTGGGGAAGTGGCCGAGGCATGCAGCAGGGTCGGTGCATCCCTGCTCCAGGTCTCAACGGACTATGTCTTCGATGGAAGCGGACACGCCCCGTGGACCGAGGAGAGTGAACCCGCTCCGTTGAATGCCTACGGACGGGGCAAGCTGGTCGGTGAGCGAGCCTGTCAAGGCCACGGTCGGGCATGCGTCGTCCGGACGAGCTGGCTTCACTCGGGTCATGGCCGCAACTTCATCCGGACGATCCTGCGACACGCCTGTGAGCGAACATCGCTGCGCGTCGTAGATGACCAGATCGGCGCGCCCACGCAGGCGGACTGGCTTGCTGCCACGATCGTGTCGATCACGGAGCGTGGTGCCGCCCATGGCGGACTGCCCCCGATCCTGCACGCCGTGCCCGTCGGCCATGCCTCGTGGCATGCGGTGGCGTGCCACGCAGTCCGCACTGCTGCCTCGCTCGGCATGGCCCTGCAGTGCTCGGCCGAGGCCATCACTGCCGTCACCTCGGCCGACTACCCTCTCAAGGCCATGAGACCGCAGAATTCGCGATTGGATGCGCGCAGCCTTGACTCCTTGCTCGTGCAGCCGCGTCCGTCGTGGCACGAGGGCGTCGAGGCGACGGTTCGGCAGATCGTGCAGATGCAGCCATGAATCGACGCGGCATCATCCTCGCGGGCGGATCGGGGTCACGGCTCCACCCTGCAACGCTCGTGGTCAGCAAGCAATTGCTCCCGATCTATGACAAGCCGATGATCTACTACCCGTTGAGCACGCTGATGCTCGCGGGGATCCGGGACATCCTGGTCATCTCGACTCCGGATGACACGCCACGCTTCGAGCGGCTGCTCGGCGATGGTTCACGCCTTGGACTCTCGATCCGCTACGAGGTGCAGCCTCGGCCGGAGGGTATTGCACAGGCGTACCTCATCGGCGAGCGCTTCCTCGACGGATGCCCATCAGCATTGGTGCTCGGTGACAACCTGTTCCATGGACACGATCTGCAAGGGCTGCTGCGCAGGGCCGCGGCCCGGGAGCAAGGCGCGACGGTGATGGCGCATGCGGTGAATGATCCCGAGCGGTACGGGGTCGTGGAACTCACCAATGACGGGCGCGCCGCCTCCATCGAGGAAAAGCCGGCCGCACCTCGGTCGAATCTCGCCGTGACCGGTCTCTACTTCCATGATGCCTCCGTGGTCGATGTGGTGCGCAAGCTCAGGCCCAGTGCACGGGGAGAACTCGAGATCACCGACGTCAATCGTGCTTACCTCGAGGCCGGAACGCTTCATGTGGAAGTGATGGGGCGCGGCTTCGCCTGGCTCGACACAGGAACCCACGAATCCCTGCTCGAGGCAGGCCAGTTCATCGCCACCCTTGAGCGTCGGCAGGGCCTGAAGGTGGCCTGCCCGGAAGAGATCGCGTTTCGGCAAGGCTGGATCAACCGCACTGAAGTCGAGCGGCTGGCCAAGCCGATGGCGACCACCGAGTACGGGCGCTACCTGATGCGCATCGCCGCCGAGACGCTTCATCCATGATCGTCCGCACCACGATCCTGCCCGGCGTGCTCACGCTGGAGCCGTCGATGCACCACGATGCACGGGGCTGGTTCATGGAGACTCATTCGGATGCCGGCTTCGCTGCAGCCATCGGCACCGATCTGCGCTTCGTGCAGGACAACCACTCGATGAGTGCGCGCGGCGTGGTCCGAGGACTGCATTACCAGATCCCGCCCTTCGCGCAGGGAAAGCTCGTGCGGCTGCTCCGAGGCCGGTCCTTCCACGCGGTGGTGGATCTTCGGTGCGACAGCCCCACCTTCGGCCGGCATGCCACCATCGAACTGGACACGGTGATACCGCGGCAGCTGTGGATCCCCGAGGGCCTTGCCCACGGCCTGATGGCCCTTGAGGACTGCACTGAGATCGCGTACAAGGTGACAGCCCCTTGGAGCAAGGAACACGAGCGATCCGTACGGTGGAACGATCCCGAACTCGGCATCTCCTGGCCCTTGCCTGATGCCGCGCTGCTCTCGGCGAAGGATGCCGCCGCCCCGCTGCTTCGTGCCGCTGTCCTTCCAACGCCGAACGATTGAAGACGACAACCATGAACCAGAACACCGCCACCCGTACCGAGACCGACGCCTTCGGCCCCATCCAGGTCGCCTGCGACCGCTACTGGGGCGCGCAGACCGAGCGCAGCCACCACCACTTTCCCTTCGGCGACACCATGCCGCGGCAGATCATCACCGCGATGGCCATGCTCAAGAAGGCCTGCGCCATCGCCAACCATGGTGCGGGCGGTCTGTCCAAGGAGAAGATGGACCTGATCGTGCGCGCGGCCGACGAGGTCATCGCCGGCAAGCTCCACGACCACTTTCCGCTCAAGGTCTGGCAGACCGGCTCGGGCACGCAGACCAACATGAACGTGAACGAGGTGATCTCGAATCGCGCGATTGAGCTGGCGGGCGGCACGATGGGCAGCAAGAAGCCCATCCACCCCAACGACGACGTGAACATGGGCCAGTCCTCGAACGACACCTTCCCGACCGCGCTGCATGTCGCCTGCGCGCTCGAGGTCGAGCGCGAGGTGATCCCCGCGGTGATCCGACTCCGCGATGCCTTCGCTGCCAAGGCCAAGGCGTTCGATGGCATCGTGAAGATCGGCCGCACCCACCTGCAGGATGCGGTGCCGCTGACGGTCGGCCAAGCGATGAGCGGATGGGTCGCACAACTCGACATCGCCGTCGAGTCGATCCGCGCGACGCTGCCCTTGATGCATCGACTCGCGATCGGCGGCACGGCCGTCGGCACCGGCCTGAACGCGCCCAAGGGCTTCAGCGAGAAGGTCAGCGCGGAACTGGCGAAGGCGACCGGCGTCCCGTTCGTGGGCGCTCCCAACAAGTTCCAGGCGCTTGCCGGCCACGAGAACGTGGCGGTTGCGCACGGTTGCCTCGCCGCACTCGCTGCCGGACTCATGAAGATCGCCAACGATGTTCGTTGGCTCTCCAGCGGACCCCGCTGCGGCATCGGCGAGCTGGTCATCCCCGAGAACGAACCGGGCAGCAGCATCATGCCGGGCAAGGTCAATCCGACGCAGGCCGAGAGCATGACCATGGTCTGCGTGCAGGTCATGGCCAACAACCAGGCGATCCTCACCGCCGCGAGCCAGGGCAACTTCGAGCTGAATGTCTTCAAGCCGGTGATCGCCCACAACTTCCTGCAGAGCTGCGAACTCATCACGGGAACCTGCGATGCGTTCCGCGAATTCTGTGCCGAGGGGATCACCGTCGACGAGAAGCGCGTGGCCGAACTGGTCGAACGCTCGCTCATGCTGGTCACCGCGCTCGCGCCGCACATCGGCTACGACAAGGCCAGTGCGATCGCCAAGAAGGCGCACCATGACGGCACGACGCTGAAGGAGGCGGCGCTGGCTCTCGGCCATGTCGATGCGGCGACCTACGACCGTGTGGTGCAGCCCAAGGACATGGTGCGGCCGGCCTGATGGCCAAACGCGCAGCGATCACTGCGCGGTATCGGGAACCTCGATGTAGACGTCGACGACCTGGCCGGGCTGCACGCGATGCGTGCCCTGGCCCAGTTCATAGATGACCTGGACCACGCGGGTGTCGATGCGTTCGGCGGCCTCCCCCGTCAGCGTGCGCTTGGGTTGCACGAGCGGCACCACGCGCAGGAACGTGAGCGGAAGGGAACTTCGAGGCACGCCACGGAGGCTCGCCTGCGCCTTGCCACCCTGCGCGAATCGCGCAAACTCCACCTCATCGATGTCCACGCGAACCTGCATGGGATCGATCGATCCGATCGCCATGCGGCGCCCACCGGGAGGTGCGTATTCCCCCGCCCGGACATCGACGAAGAGCACCGTGCCGTCGATCGGGCTGTGCACGGTTTCGCGTTGCAATTGCGCCCGTGATGCATCGACCTGCGCCGTGGCGCGCTGCAGCCGCGCCACCGCAACCTTGACGGACTGTTCACGCGCGACCCGCTCGACCTGCGGGAGGACTTCGGACGCACCGCTCTCCATGAGTGCCCTGAGCCGGACCTCCTCGTCCACGAGCTGTGCCTCGGCCACCATCCGCTCGGCCTCGGCCAGGCCGAGCTCCGCCTTGGTGCGAGTGTGATCGAGTTCCCACAGGATGTCGCCGACCTTGACTGCATCGCCCTCCGCGACCGCCACCCGACCGACCACGCCGGCATCGGCAGCATCCGCATAGATCACTCCACCGAGCGGCTCGACGAGGCCCGTGGCCGCGATGCGGCTCTCGAAGGGGCTTGGCGCGGGCGTGAGGAGCACCGGCACATCGAGCGTGCGGAACTCCATCTTCTTGACGGCAGCGACGGTGGCAACGAGGCCGGCAACGGCGAGGATGGGCAGGACGACCGAGCGCAGGTTCATGCGGGCTCCTTCAGTGGTTCATCGGTGCGCGTGACCCGGCCATCGTCCATGTGGACGATGCGGTTCGCGAACCGAAAGATGCGTTCATCATGCGTGATCACCACCACGGCGTGCCCATTCTCGCGGGCGGCGCGGGCGACAAGTTCCATCACGCTCTGGCCGGTGGCACCATCGAGCGCGCTCGTGGGTTCGTCGCACACGAGCAGCCGTGGATTGGGCGCGAGCGCCCGCGCAATCGCCACGCGCTGCTGCTGGCCACCTGACATCTGGGGCGGCAAGCTGCGCTCGCGACCGCAGAGCCCGACCTTGCGGAGCATGTCACCGGCGCGGCCCATCGCCTCGGCGCGCGGCGTGCCTTGGATGAGGAGCGGTATCGCCACATTCTCCTGCGCCGTGACCGTGGGCACGAGGTTGAACTGCTGGAACACGAAGCCCACGTTGCGCCCGCGCCAGGTGGTCCGAGGCCCGTTGCGCAGCGCCTGGGGATCCACGCCCAGCACGCTGCACGAGCCACCATCGCGCGTCAGCAAACCGGCCAGGATCGAAATGAGCGTGGTCTTGCCGCAGCCCGATGGGCCCACGAGCATCACCAGCTCGCCGTACGGCACGCGCAAATCGGCGCCAGCGAGTGCAACCACACGATTCTCGCCCTTGCCGTAGGCCTTGGTCACGCCGGTGGCATCGATCGCGAGGTTGTTGGCCACCGCCGTCATCCCTCGAACACGCTCTTGGGGTCGAGCCGGATTACGCGGATCATGCTGATGAGGCTCGCCCCCACCACGATGACCAGCACGGCGCCGGCCGTGATGACGGGGATGTGCCAGGTCATGACGAACGCAAGGCGATCCGGATTGTTCGACAGCCCGAACGCACTGGCCAGGCCGAGCCCGAGGCCCAGGCCGATCGCACCGGCGACCACCCCCTGCAGCGCGACCATCCGCAGCAGCAGCCATGAGCTCGCGCCCATCGCCTTCATCGCGCCGAAGTACTTGAGGTTCTCCAGCGTGAAGTTGTAGAACATCTGGCCGGCGATCGCGACACCGACGAAGAAGCCCAGGGCGATCGCGATCCCGAAGTTGATGGGAATGCCGGTCTCTCGCATCCAGAAGCCGATCGTCTTCCACTCGAAGGGCGATGCGGGCAGCGCGCTCAGCCCCGTGCGCGCCTGAATCTGTCGCGCCAGTTCCGTCGGATCCTTACCCGGCTCCGCCCTGACGAGCACCATGCTCATCACCCGCCGCACCGCGGGCTGAAACTGCAGTGCGCGCGAGTAGGTCGTGTAGACCTGCGGCGCGTACTGGAAACTCTCGTTGTTGTCGCAGATGCCCACGACCACAGCGCGTCGCTCGTTGAGCTCCATCTCGTCGCCGATCCTCATCGGTCGGTAGATCGGGCGGCCATCGGGGCCCCGTTCACCGGTATCCATGCGCAGTTCTCGCGCGAGCCGACGATTGTCGACGATGACGGCATCGGCCTGACGCAAATCGGCGACCTGGCCGTCGAGCATGGTGTGCGGTCCGCCGATGAGCGTGGCATCATCGATGCCCACGACCTCGCAGACCGTGCGCCGCCCGTCGCCGAGCTTCACCCCAAGCAGGCCCTTGAAGAGCGGCACGGCCCACGCCACGCCGGGCACCCCGCGCACCCGCTGGAGATCGGTGTCACGAAGCGCCTTGGCATCGTCGACCGAGAGCAGGTCGGGATCGGTGACCCAGATGTCGGCCTGCGGGGTGTCGCGGATGAAGGCGCTCGTCCGGCTCATCAAGCCGACGAAGATGCTGGACTGCTGGGCGATCAGCAGGCTGGCGAACGCAAGGCCAAGCAGGATCCCGTAGAACCGGGCTCCGTCGCCAAAGAGCATCTTGATCGCGATCCGCAGCATGGGAAAGGGCCGAACTCTATCCGGCCGCATGTCCCAGGCGGGGGTGCGTGCGACAATGACCTGCGATGGACCGCCGAAACAGCCAAGCCTTCGAGATCCTCATGCGGGAGCACGCCGACATGCTGATGGCGTACCTCCGGGCCACGGCTTGGAGCAGCACGCTGGTCGAGGACGCCTTCCAGGAGACGAACATCGTCGCCTGGCGGCGCCTTCCTGACTTCGACCGCAGTCGACCCTTCGCGCCTTGGCTGCGAGGGATCGCGCGCAACACGCTGCTTGGCCTCGCGCGCAAGCAGCAGCGCCGCCATGAGATCGCCGGTGATGCGGCAACACTGCACATCGAGCAGCAGTTCGCCCGCATTGAGCAACGGCCCGCCGACCACTTCAACGATCGATTGCAACCACTCATGGACTGCATGCAGCACTTGGCACCCGAGCAGCGCGAGGCCATCGAGTTGGTCTACGCTCAGTCGCTCGACCCGCGCGTGGCCGCATCGACCGCCGGGACCAACGACGAGACCTTCCGCAAGCGCCTCTACCGCGCGCGACTGCAGCTCGCCGAGTGCCTGCGCATCAAGGGATTCCTCGACGGAGTACCAGCATGACGCCGAATGATGACCATCCGGACCGGCCCGGAGCTCACGAACGGCTCGTGCACGGCTTGCTGGGCGCGCTTGCTGCCGATCACGCAGCGCAGCAGGATCGCCGCGTGCGTGCGGCCATTGCCTGCATCGACAGGCGCGACGGTGCACTGGCTCGCGTTGGCCGGTTCGGTGTGGCTCGGTTCGCCGCC